>DASZWD010000030.1:300000-443907 GCA_035546775.1 Acidimicrobiales bacterium | reverse complement strand
CTCAACGGCGTGGCCAAGACCTACGCCATGACCGGGTGGCGTGTCGGGTGGATGATCGGCCCGCAGGACGCCATCGACGCCGCCACGAACCTCCAGAGCCATTCGACCTCCAACGTGTCCAACGTCGCCCAGCGCGCCGCGCTCGCCGCGGTGTCGGGCGACCTGTCGGCGGTAGCGATGATGCGCGAGGCGTTCGACCGGCGCCGCCAGACGATCGTGTCGATGCTCAACGACATCCCCGGTGTCGTGTGCCCGATGCCCGACGGCGCGTTCTACGCCTACCCGTCGCTCAAGGGCCTGCTCACCGACAAGATGCCGACGACGCTGGAGCTGGCGTCCTACGTGCTCGAGGAAGCCAAGGTCGCCTTCGTGCCCGGTGAGGCCTTTGGGACGCCCGGCTACGCCCGCTTCTCGTACGCGCTCAGCGACGACGCCATCGTCGAGGGCATCACGCGCCTGCAGAAGCTGTTCGCGTAATGGCGACCGTCCTCATCACTGAACCGCTCGCCCCGTCGGCCACCGCCGCGCTTACTGCGGCGGGCCACGACGTCGTCGAGAAGATCGGGCTGTCGCCCGAGGAGCTGCTCGACGCCGTCAAGGGCGTCGAGGCGATGATCGTGCGCTCGGCCACCAAGGTCACGGTCGACGTCATCAACGCCGCCGACTCGCTCGTGGTGGTCGGCCGCGCCGGCGTCGGCATCGACAACATCGACCTGGCGGCGGCCACCGCCAAGGGCGTGATGGTCGCCAACGCGCCGTTCAGCATCAGCGTGTCGACGGCCGAGCACGCCATGGCGCTACTGCTGAGCCTGGCGCGCAACGTCCCGCAGGCGCACGGCGCGCTGGTCGAGGGCCGATGGGAGAAGTCGAAGTGGGAGGGCGTCGAGCTGCACGGCAAGGTGCTCGGCCTGCTCGGTCTCGGCCGCATCGGCACGCTGGTGGCGCAGCGGGCCAACGCCTTCGGCATGCGCGTCGTGGCGTGGGACCCGTGGACGTCGCCCGAGCGCGCCAAGCAGATGGGCGTCGAGTTGCTCGAGCTCGACGAGCTGGCGGCGGTCGCCGACTTCATCTCGATCCACCTGCTCAAGACCAAGGAATCGGTCGGGCTCGTCAACGCCGAGTTGATGGCGAAGATGAAGCCGACGGTGCGCATCGTCAACGACGCCCGCGGCGGCATCGTCGACGAGAACGATCTCGCCGACGCGCTGCGTGAGCGACGGGTCGGGGGCGCGGCGCTCGACGTGTTCGCCGAGGAGCCGCTGAAGGAGTCGCCGCTGTTCGGCCTGCCTAACGTCGTGGTGACGCCGCATCTGGGGGCCAGCACCGCCGAGGCGCAGGACAAGGCGGGCGTGCAGGTCGCCGAGCAGGTCGTGCTGGCGCTCGCCGGCGACTTCGTGCCGAACGCGATGAACGTCAACGCCCACGCGGCGTCCGAGACCGTGCGCCCGTTCGTGGCGCTGGCCGAACGCCTCGGCGGGTTGCTCGCCGGCCTCGTGGGCGACACCGGCGTCAACGTGCTCGAGGTCGAATACCGCGGGCCCGTCGCCGACAACGACGTCAGCCTCGCCACGCTGTCGGCCATGCTCGGCGTGCTCGACGCGGCGGGGGACGACCCCGTCTCGTTCGTCAACGCGCCAACGATCGCCGAGCAGCGCGGCCTCGACGTCAAGGAACTGAAGGTCGGAACGACCGAAGCGCGCAGCGTGCTCACGCTGCGCTGCGGCGACCGGTCGGTGGCCGGCACGATCACGGGCCTGACGCGCGAAGCGCGCATCACCGCCATCGACGGCATCAGCTGCGAAGTGCCCCCGGCCAAGCACCTGCTCGTGGTGCGCAACGACGACCGCGTCGGCATGCTGGCGCTCGTGACCGCGGCGATGCGTGACGCCGACATCAACGTGTCGGACATGCATCTCGGGCGGTCCACCGACGGATCGGCCGCGCTGATGGTGCTGGCGACGGACGCGGCGGTGCCGGATGCGGTCGTGGCCGGTTTGCGCGGCGCGCCGGGCATCCTCGACGCCCGCGCCGTTACCGCCTGACGCCACGCGACCGCGTACCGATTCGGGTGGGTTAGCGCCGCGCCTCGTGGAACCCGGCGCGCGCGGCCTCGGCTTCCGAGGCGTAGCACCGGTCGGGCTTGCTGGTGTCGTAGCCCGGTGATTCGGGCTTGCGGAACACCTTGCTGCCCAGCTTCGCCTTGATCGGGTGCGACGGCGGGCACACGGTGCCGTGCGGTTCGACCCAGGAGACCTCGACCCGGGGCGGTACAGGGCGCGGTGGCTCGGGGCGCGGCGGCTCGGGGCGCGGCGGCGCCGCGATGACCTCGGGGGCCGGCTTGTCTTCGAGGAGCTTGACGACCAGCGCCACCGCCGCCGCGAGCAGGCCGACGCGGACGGTGAAGCGCAGCAGCCGGCGGAACATGCGCCCTTAGAAGACGCCGACGGCGACGAACACGCCGACGCCGGCCTGGTAGGCCGGGAAGGCGGTGATCTGGTGGCCGTCGCTCAGGTCGAACTGCTGCACCGCTGGGTTGCCCGTGGCCCGCGACACGTAGAAGTCGTCATTGGCCAGTGTGTTCGCCCGACCGATGGCGGGGACGGCACCCTGGGTCGAGGTGGGGTCGGCCATGAAGCCGAGGTCCTCGGTGCCATGGATGTCGAGCACGCGGACGTGGCGACCGCCGCCGGCGCCCGCACCGGTGATCACGACGGGCGTCTGGGCGTCGGTGGCGGCGACGTACACACCGCCGCTGAAGCTCGGCGCGTACGCGAAGAAGCCGTGCGCCCCGCCGAGTTCGGCGCCGTTGGTGCCCGACCAGAAGCGCACGTGCGGGCCACCGCCGGGACCGGCGCCGGTGACGATGTCGTCGTGGCCGTCGCCGTTGAAGTCGGCCGACGCCACGCGCACCCCACCGGCGAAGTTGTCGTAGGCCATGAAGGCGAGGATCTGGGCGTCGTCGATGTTGGCGCTGTGCAGCTTGGTGGCGTCGAAGACGCGCACGTGGGGACCGCCGCCGGCATCGGCGCCGGTGATGATGTCGGCCTTGCCGTCGTTGTTGACGTCGCCGGCGGCGACGAACACGCCGCCGTGGAAGTTGCCGTAGGCGGGGAACGAGGCGAGTTCCGAGAGGTCCTTGCCCGAGAAGACGCGGACGTGCGGGCCACCGCCCGGGCCGGCGCCGGTGATGATGTCGTCCCAGCCGTCGCCGTTCACGTCACCGGTGGCCACGCGCACGCCGCCGGCGAAGTTCGGGTCGTAGGCCATGAAGGAGTACACGACGGCGCCGGTGTTGGCGTCGCGTGCGATCACGTGCGGGCCACCACCCTGGGCGGCGCCGGTGACGACCATGGCCGCCTTCTGGCGGGGAACGACGGTGGTGGACGTGGTCGAGGTCGACGTCGTGCTCGACGACGTGGTGGTCGTGGGACCGGCGACGACGCTGATGTTGTTCTTCGTCGCGGAGTCGACGTCGGCCAGGTCGGTGCCCTGGGCGCTGAACGAGCGGCCGGTGCCCGTCGTGGTCCACGTCAACGAGAAGTTCTTCGTCGAGTTGTCGGCCGTCTTGTAGGTGTATTCGTCGAGGTGGCCGGCGCCGTCGTTCGGCGAGACGGTGAAGCAGTCGCTGCACGAGGCGCTGAAGGTGACCGTGCCGGTGTACGGGTTCGGATTCGTCTGGTTGGCGTGGTTCTGCATCGCGACCGTGACCGTTTCCGCCACGTTCTGCTGCCCGCTGGACTGCGGGCCCGTCATGACGAGCTTCGTCGGGTTGTTGGAGGCGACGGCCGTCGCGGTGTTGGCGTCGGCTCCGGTGATGCCGCCGGACGCGACGTGCAGCGTCTGGGTGCCGACGCCTGCCTCGTTCCACTCGACGTAAAAGGTCTTCGACCCGAAGTCGCCGAAGACCGGATTGAACTGGTACGAGTTGTTGTTGCCCGGCTGGGCACTGCTCATGTCGGCGTTGACCGACACGGCGAAGCAGTTGCCACAGGCGGCGCTGAAGCTCACGCTGCCGGCGAAGGTCGCGTCGTCGGCGTTGGACCCGTCTTGCGCGTGCACGGACACGGAGTCGATCGTGCGGTTGGCCGTGGCCGTGCTGTCGACGTTCACCAACGTCAGATGCGTCGCCGGGGCCGCCTGCGCGACCTGCGCCGGGAGGAACATGGTGATGGCAAGGGTGGCGATCGCGAGCACGAGCCCGCGAGCGCCCAGACGGGGGAAGAGCCTCGGCATGCCCCGAAAGTAGTCCCGATTTACGGCAAAGACGGCAGCCAGGCCTTTCGCGCACCCTCGTACGCGGTGATGGCGTCGGCGTTGCGCAGCGTGAGGCCGATGTCGTCGAGGCCCTCGAGGAAGCGCATGCGGGTGAAGTCGTCGAGGGGGAACTGCTCCTCGATCCCGGCGGCGAGGCAGCCGATGGTGCGCGAGTCGATGTCGACGATGAGTTCGACGGACGGATCGTCCTGCACCGCCTTCATGAGGGCGGCGGCGGTGGCGTCGGACACCTGGACGGGCACGAGACCGGCTTTCGTGGCGTTGTTGCGGAAGATGTCGCCGAAGCGGGGCGACACCACCGCTTTGAACCCGTAGTCCATGAGCGCCCACACCGCGTGCTCACGCGACGACCCGGTGCCGAAGTTCGGGCCGGCGATGAGGATCACCGCGTCTTCGTAGCGCTTGTCGTTGAGCGGGAAGGTGGCGTCCTTGCGCCACGCGCTGAAGAGGCCTTCGCCGAAGCCGGTGCGCTCGACGCGCTTGAGCCACTCGGCCGGGATGATCTGGTCGGTGTCGACGTCGCTGCGCTCGAGCGGGACCGCCGTGCCGGTGATGGTCGTGATCTTTTCCATGGTCAGTCGAGGTCCTTCGGGTTGGCGAAGTGGCCGGCGACGGCCGTGGCGGCGGCGACGGCGGGCGACACGAGGTGCGTGCGGCCCCCGGGACCCTGTCGGCCTTCGAAGTTGCGGTTCGACGTGGAGGCGGCGCGCTCGCCGGGGGCGAGCTTGTCGGGGTTCATCGCGAGGCACATCGAGCAGCCGGCGCCGCGCCACTCGAACCCGGCGGCGGTGAACACCTTGTCGAGGCCTTCGGCTTCGGCGGCCTCCTTTACTTGCACCGAGCCCGGCACCACGAGGGCGCGCATGCCCTGGGCGACGCGCCGGCCGTCGAGCACCGCGGCGGCGGCGCGCAGGTCTTCGATGCGGGCGTTGGTGCAGCTGCCGATGAACACCGTGTCGACCTTGATGTCGCGCATCGGCGTGTCGGCGCGCAGGCCCATGTATTCGAGGGCGCGGGCCGCGGCGTTGCGGTGCACGTCGTCGGCGAACGCGTCGGGGGAGGGGACGCGACCCGACAGCGGCACGACCTGGCCGGGGTTGGTGCCCCAGGTGACGTGCGGCTCGATGGCGGTGGCGTCGAGTTCGACGGTCTTGTCGAACACGGCGTCGTCGTCGGTGCGCAGCGTGCGCCAGTCGTCGAGCGCCGCCTCCCAATCCTTGCCCTTCGGCGCGTGGCGACGACCTTCGAGATAGGCAAAGGTCGTGTCGTCGGGGGCGACGAGGCCGGCGCGTGCGCCCGCCTCGATCGACATGTTGCACAGCGTCATGCGGCCTTCCATCGACAGGCCGCGGATCGCCGAGCCGCGGTACTCGATGACCGAGCCGATACCGCCGCCGGTGTCGAGGCGGCCGATGATGGCGAGCGTCACGTCCTTGGCCGACACGCCTGGCGGCAGCTCGCCTTCGACGACGACCGCCATCGTGCCCGGCGTGCGCTGGGGCAGCGTCTGGGTGGCGAGAACGTGCTCGACCTCGCTGGTGCCGATGCCGAAGGCGAGGGCGCCGAAGGCGCCGTGGGTCGAGGTGTGGCTGTCGCCGCACACGATCGTCATGCCGGGCTGTGTGAGGCCCTGCTCGGGGCCGATGATGTGGACGATGCCCGAGTCGCGATGGCCCATCGGGTACAGCGTGATGCCGAACTCTTTGCAGTTCTGGGCGAGGACTTCCATCTGGCGGGCGCTGATCGGGTCCTTCACCGGCTCGAGCAGGTTCGTGGTGGGGACGTTGTGATCCATCGTCGCCAGCGTGAGGTCGGGGCGGCGGACGCTGCGGCCGCTGAGACGCAGACCGTCGAACGCCTGGGGCGACGTGACCTCGTGAATCAGGTGGAGGTCGATGAACAGCAGGTCGGGCTCGTCGGGGGCCGAGTGAACGACGTGACGGTCCCAGATCTTCTGGCTGAGGGTGGTGGGCGCCATTGGAATTGTCTCACAATCTGAGATTATGATCTCGCTTTGTGGAACGAACTGTAACGGGGGTGGGCGTGCTCGACAAGTCGGTCGCCGTCCTCGACGCGCTTTCCGGCGGCCCGCTCACGCTCGCCGACCTGGCGCCGGCGGCTGGGTTGCCGCGCGCCACGGCCTACCGCCTGGCCGTCGCGCTCGAGGCCCATGGCTTTGTCGAGCGCGACGACGAGGGGCGCTTCGTGCTCGGGCCCCGGGTGGTGGGCAACGACCTGGTGAGCGCCGCCGCGCCGGTGGTGGCCGCGCTGCGCGATCGCACCGGGGAGAGCGCGCAGCTCTACGTGCGCCGGGGCGACGAGCGGGTGTGCGTGCTGGCGGCGGAGTCGCCGCATTCGCTGCGCACGATCGTCCCCGTGGGTTCGGTACTGCCGATCTCGCGCGGTTCGGCGGGGCGGGTGCTGCGCGAGCGGTCGCCGGCCACGAAATGGCTCGCCTCGGTCGAAGAGCGCGAGCCCGGCGTTGCCAGCGTCAGCGCCGGCGTGTGGCAGCACGGCGAGATCGTCGCCGCGGTTTCTGTTTCAGGTCCCGTCGACCGGCTGGGCCGCACGCCGGGGAGCAAGCACGGCGACGCAGTGGCGAACGCCGCGCGCGAGATCGAACACGCACTCACGCGCCGTTGAACGCCGTCGACCGGCGCCTGCTGGCGCTGGCCATCCCGTCGCTGTTCACGCTGGCCGCCGAGCCGCTCTACGTCCTCGCCGACACCGCCATCGTCGGTCACATCGGGACGCGCGCCCTCGGCGGTCTCGGGCTCGCATCGATCGTGCTGACGACGTCCTCGGGGTTGTGCAACGTGCTGACGTGGTGGACGACGAGCCGCGTCGGCTTCCTGCGCGGCGCCGGGGACGACTCGGGCGTCCAGCGCGTCGCCGCCACCGTGCTGTGGCTGGCGTGCGTGCTCGGCGCACTGCTGGTGGTCGTGCTCGGCGTGGGCGCGTCGCCGGTCGTGCGCGCCCTCGGGGGGCACGGCCCGGTCTTGCACGACGCCGTCGTCTACCTGCGTATCGGCGTGCTGGGCATGCCCGCGCTGCTGATCAGCTGGGCGGGCATGGGGGTCGCCCGCGGCGAAGGCGACACCCGCAGCCCACTGTTTGTCGTCGTGGCGGCCAATGTCGCCAACCTCCTGCTCGAGCTGTGGTTCGTCTACGGCCTGCACTGGGGGATCGCCGGATCGGCGTGGGGCACCGTCGTCGCGCAGTGGGCGGGCGCCGCCGTGTTCGCGCTGCGGCTGGCGCGTCGGGCGGCCGGTGGACGCAGGGATCGCGACGAGCTGCGGGCGATCGGCCGCGTCGCGTCCAACCTGATCGTGCGCACCGGCGCGCTGTTCGCCGCGTTGACGCTGGCCTCCGCGGTGGCGGCGCGCATCGACACGGCGTCGCTCGCCGCCCATCAGGTCGTCGCCCAGCTCAACCTGTTCGCCGCCCTCGTGCTCGACTCGGTGGCGATCGCGGCGCAGACGCTGGTGGCCGAGGCGGCGGGCGCGGCCGACGGCGAACGATTCCGGTTCGTCGTGGCGCGCTCGGCGCGCCTCACGGCGTTCGGTGCCGCCGTCGTGGCCGTCGCGCTCGTCGGCGGCACCCACGCCATCCCTGCGCTGTTCAGCGACGATGCGGCGGTGCGGCGTGTGGCGGCCGGCGTGATGCCGATCCTCGCCCTGATGCAATTCCCGGCGGCCGGCGCCTACCTGCTTGACGGCGTGCTCATGGGCAACGGCGACTTCGTCACCGTCCGCCGCTCGACGCTGCTGGGCCTCGTGGCGTTCCTGGTCGGCGCCGCCGCCGTCCTGGTGCACCCGGCGCTGGGCCTGCGTGCGCTGTGGATGGGCCTGGCGGCGTGGGCGCTGGTGCGGGCACTGGTCAACGCGACGGGTTTGGGCGCGAATCGCGCCACACTGTCGGCGTGACGCGCGCGCCGAGGACCGTCGTCATCGTCGCGCTCGTCGGCTTGGTCGCGGGCGTGCTGGGCGCGTGCGGCGGCAGCCACGACCTCGACTCCGGTACGCCCACTTCGCTGCGCAACGGCAAATTCCCGGCGGCCGTGGTGTCGACCACGACACCGAGCACCACGCCGTTCGGTGCCGTGGTGCACGCGACGACGACGACAACGGCGCGCAAAGTGACGACGGGCACGACCGCGGCGGGCGCGACCACGACGACCACCGTCGTCGCCGGACGAGTCAAGCCGGCGGAGACGCCGCTGCCCGTGGCGCGTACGGGGGTTGCGGGCGCGGCGTGGCAGGGGCTTGTCGTGGTTGCCGGCGGCGTGGGCGGCGGTGGTGGCTACTCAGTGCGCGTCGACGCCTACGACCCCAAGACCGGTGCGTGGAGCCGCGGCCCGAACCTTCCGGTGCCCCTGCGCGACGCGTCGCTGGCGGTCGTCGGAGACGACCTGTGGGTCGTCGGCGGTCTGGCCATCGAGAACGGGCAGCCGGTGGCCCAGTCGAGCACTTACTACTTCCATCCCGGCGGCGAGGACTGGCAGGACGGCCCCGCGCTGCACACCGCGCGCGCCGGCGCGGCCGCCGCCACGTTGGGCACGTTCCTCGTGGTGCTCGGCGGCGAGACGAGCGACGGCACGATTCTCGACAAGGTCGAAGTCCTGGCCAAGGGTGGGAGCGACTGGAAGGACACCCAGCCGATGTCGATCCCGCGGTCGTACGCGTCGGCGCTGGCGATGAACGGCCGCATCTACGCCATCGGCGGGCGCAACCCGGGCACGCCGGCGGTCAACAGCGTCGAGTCGTGGCGGTCAGGCTCGTCGGGCTGGCGCACCGAGGCCCATCTGGCGAACGAGCGGGTCGCGGCGGCGGCGGCGGGGCCCTGCGTCGGCGGCGGCGAGAACTCGACGGGCGTGGTCGCCACCGTCGAGTGTTACGGCACGGGCTTCTGGAGCGTGATCGGGCAGATGCGCGTACCGCGTTTCGGCTTGGCGGCGGTCGAGCTCGACGGCTGGTTGCACCTCATCGGCGGCGCCACCGCCGGGGCGCCCGTCACCAACACGCACGAGGTCATCGACGTCGCCGCAGTCGCCGGCTAGTTGATCTCGGCGATCTCCACACGCAGGGTCGCGCCCGTCGGTGTCGTGTACTCGACGGTGTCGCCGACTTTGTGGCCCAGCAGCGCGCTGCCGAGCGGTGATTCGGGCGACGCCACCTCGATGCCATCGCGGCGTTCCTCGATCGAACCGACGAGGTATTCCTCGACGTCCTCGTCGCCCTCGTAGCGCACGCCGACGACCGAACCGATGATGACGGTGTCGCTGGCCGCGGCGTCGACGATCTCGACGCCGTCGAGCAGCGCCTCGAGTTTGCGGATGCGCGCCTCCATGTGGCCCTGTGCGTCCTTGGCGGCGTGGTAGTCGCCGTTCTCGGACAGATCGCCGAGGGCGCGGGCCGCTTCGATGTCGTTGGCGATCTTGGTGCGACCGACGGTGGTGAGTTCTTCGAGCTCGGCGGAAAGCCGTTCGTACGCGTCGCGGGACAGCTGTTGAGGCGCCATAAGGGGTGACACGTTACAATGGCCAGCCAATGGTTTCGGTTGTCGTAATCATCATCAGTTAGCGCTTCTGCGACCCCCGCAGAAGCGCTTCGCCGTCCGCTCGCAGAGCCGGACGGTTTTTTCGTTCAAGGAGAGGTTTTGACTCATCGGGTAGCGGTCATCCAAGGCGACGGGATCGGTCCACAGATCACCGCGGCTGCGCTGCAGGTGGTCGCCGCTGCCGGTGTCGACCTCGACACGACGGTGTTCGACGTCGGGGCCGATCGCTACCTGCGCGACGGCCACGTGCTCGACGACGACGACATCGCCGCGATCGCGTCGCACGACGCCATCCTCAAGGGCCCGCTCGGCCCGCCCATCGGCGACACCAGGATCCCGGGCGGCACCATCGAGCGCGGCATCATCCTGCGCCTGCGTTTCGCCCTCGACGAGTACATCAATCTGCGCCCGTTCGAAGGTCGTGGACTCGACTTCGTCGTGATCCGCGAGAACACCGAAGGCAGCTACGCCGGCGAGGGCGGGTTCCTGCGCAAGGGCACACCGCACGAGATCGCCACGCAGGGTTCGGTCAACACGCGCCACGGCGTCGAACGGTGTGTGCGGTACGCCTTCGAGTTGGCGCGCACGCGTGAGCGCAAGCACCTGACGCTGGTGCACAAGACGAACGTGCTCACCTTCGCCGGCGACCTGTGGCAGCGCACGTTCAACGAAGTGAAGTCCGAGTATCCCGACGTCGCTACCGCGTACAACCACATCGACGCGTCGTGCATCTACTTCGTCGAGGATCCGAGCCGGTACGACGTCGTGGTCACCGACAACCTGTTCGGCGACATCATCACCGACCTCGCCGGCGCCGTCGTGGGCGGCGTCGGTCTCGCCGGTACGGGCAACCTGAATCCCGACCGCGTGTTCCCGTCGATGTTCGAGCCGGTGCACGGCTCGGCCCACGACGCCCTCGGCACCGACAAGGTCAACGCCACCGCCCAGATCAAGGCGGCGGCGATGATGCTCGAGTTTCTCGGCGACGTCGACGCCGGCGCCCGCATTCGCAAGGCCGTCGACACCGTTCTCGCAACCAATCCCGTTCCGTCCACTATCGGCGACCTGGTCGCTGCTGCTCTGTAGGAGAGGTCCATGCCCATCACCCCGTCCAAGCAAATCTGGATGAACGGCGAACTCGTCGCGTGGGAGGACGCCAAGATTCACGTCCTCACCCACACGCTGCACTACGGCATGGGCGTCTTCGAAGGCGTGCGGGCCTACAGCACGTCGCAGGGCCCGGCGGTGTTCCGACTTACCGATCACATCGTGCGGTTGCACGACTCGGCGCAGATCCTGTCGATGGACATACCGTTCTCGGTCGACGAACTCGTCGAGGCGACCAAGCAGACCGTGGCGGTGAACGAACTCGACGAGTGCTATATCCGTCCGATCGCGTACCTCGGCTACGGCGAGATGGGGCTCAACCCGCTGCCGTGCAAGGTCGACGTGGCGATCGCGTGCTGGCCATGGGGCGCGTACCTCGGTGAGGAGAGCCTGGCCAAGGGCGTCAAGATGAAGATCAGCTCGTGGCAGCGTCACGACCCGAACGCCATGCCGCCCGCCGCCAAGATCACCGGCATGTACGTCAACTCGTCGCTGGCCAAGGTCGAGGCGCTGCGCGCCGGCTACGACGAAGCGATCCTGCTGTCACCCCAGGGCTACGTGTCGGAATGCACGGGCGAGAACATCTTCGTGGTCAAGCGCGGGCGAATTATCACGCCGCCGGTGTCGGCGGGTGCGCTCGAAGGCATCACGCAGAGCTCGGTGTTCACCATCGCGCGCGACCTCGGCTACGAGGTCGAGGTCGGCAACATCCTGCGCTCGGACCTGTACACGGCCGACGAGGCGTTCCTCACGGGTACTGCGGCCGAAGTGGTGCCGATCCATTCCGTCGACGACCGCGTCATCGGCGAGCGCGGGCCGATCACCACCGCCATTCAAGCGGCGTACTTCGCCGCGGTGCACGGGGAGACCGATCGCTACAAAGACTGGAACGAACATGTCCGCTGACCGCACCCCCTCTGCGGTAGAGATCTACGACACGACCCTGCGCGACGGGTCGCAGCTCGAAGGGATCTCGCTCACCGTCGACGACAAGCTGCGCATCGCCGAACAGCTCGACTGGCTCGGCGTGCACTACATCGAAGGCGGCTGGCCCGGCGCCAACCAGAAGGACGACGAGTTCTTCCAGCGTGCGCAGAAGGAACTCAAGCTCGACACGTCGACGCTGGTGGCCTTCGGCTCGACGCGGCGCAAGCTCGGCAAGGTCGACAGCGACGACACGCTGCGCCACCTCGTCGAGGCGGGCACGGAGACGGTGTGCATCGTCGGCAAGTCGAGCGAGTACCACGTGCTGCACGCCCTCGAAGCCGACCACGACGAAGGCGTCGCCATGGTCGCGGACTCCGTCGAGTTCCTGACTCGCTCAGGTCTGCGCGTCATGCTCGACGCCGAGCACTTCTTCGACGGCTACCGCGACAACCCCGAGTTCACGCTGCGCGTGCTCGAGGGCGCGGTGATGAAGGGCGCCACGCATCTCGTGTTGTGCGACACCAACGGCGGCACGCTGCCTGACGCCGTCGAGGAAGCCGTCACCGCGGTGCTCGACCACTTCAAGGACGACGTCATCGTGGCCGTGCACCTCCACGACGACGCCGGCGTGGGCGTGGCCAACGCGCTCGCCGGCGTACGCGCCGGCGCCCGGCAGGTGCAGGGCACGATCAACGGCTACGGCGAGCGCACCGGCAACTGCAACCTCACGACGATCATCCCGAACCTCACGCTGAAGATGGGCATCGAGACGATCCCGCGCGACCGCCTCGAGCGGCTCACGCCCGTCTCGCACCACATCGCCGAGTTGGTGAACATGCCGCTGCACCCGCAGTCGCCTTACGTCGGGCAGTCGGCGTTCGCCCACAAGGCCGGCTTGCACACCTCCGCTATCGCCAAGCGACCCGACGCCTACGAGCACGTATCGCCGGCGTCGGTCGGCAACGGCACCCGTTTCGTGGTGAGCGAGCTCGCCGGCAAGTCGACGCTCGTCCTCAAGGCGAAGGAGCTCGGGCTCGACCTCGACGGCCCGGCCTTGACCGAAACCATCGACACGCTCAAGCGGCTCGAGCACGAGGGCTATCACTTCGAAGCGGCCGACGGTTCGCTCGAGTTGCTGATGCGGCGAGCGTCAGGTTGGGAGCAGGACTTCTTCCGGCTCGAGTCGTTCCGGGTGATCGCCGATGAACGCGGCGAAGGTGGGTTTTCCACCGAGGCGACCGTCAAGTTGTTCGTCGGCACCGAGCGGCTCATCGAGACGCGCGAGGGCGATGGCCCCGTCAGCGCGCTCGACAACGCGCTGCGCGCCGCCATCGGCTCGCGGCACCCGGCGCTGTCGAGGATCCACCTCACCGACTACAAGGTGCGCATCCTCGACTCCAACCGCGGAACGGGCGCGGTCACCCGCGTCCTGCTCGATTCGACCAACGGTGACCGGTCCTGGACCACCATCGGGGTCTCGGAGAACATCATCGAGGCGTCGTGGCAGGCTCTCCAAGACTCGATCGTCTACGGGTTGCTGCACACCACCGAATAGATTCGCAGCCGATGGCTCAACCTGAATTCGTTCCCGTCGGCGAGCGCGACGAAGTCCGTCCGGCTGAACTCCTGCCGCCGCCGAAGCGGTGGGAGGCGACGCGGCCGGGCGAGACCGTCGACACTCGCATGCCCGAAGGCGACGGCTTCGGCAATCAAGGGCCGGACCAGGGCTATGCGCTGTTCCTGGCCAAGCGGTTCGCCGACAAGCTCGAGCTGGTCGACGGCGAGCACCGCAACGACGTCATCAACGGCTGCCTCGGCGTCGCCACCAAGCGGGCGTCGCTGTTCGGCCGCGGCCCGGTGATCTACGACTGGGAAATCGCGTTCACGGTGTGGGGTTACCTCGGCGGCGCGCCGACCGCCGTCGTGCAGAAGCGCGTCGAATTGTTCGCCGAAGCGTCGCATCACTACTGGAAGCGCCGGGCGATCGCCGATGCCGTGCCGGAGTCGACCCTGCGCATGACGCCGCCGATGGTGAAGGCGGCGATGGCGTCGGGCCAGGAGTTACTGCAACTGCCTTAGACGCCCAGACTCTTCCCGATGATCTCTTTCATGATCTCGGTGGTGCCGCCGTAGATCGTGGTGACGCGGGCGTCGGTGTAGGCGCGGGCGATGGGGTATTCGAGCATGTACCCGTAACCGCCGTGGAGCTGGAGGCAGCGGTCGACGGTGCGCTTCTGGAACTCGGTGCACCACCACTTGGCCATGGCCGCCTCCTCGGCGGTGAGGGCGTGCTCGTTGAGCGCCAGCACGCAGCGATCGGCGAAGCTCTGCGCGATCTCGAGTTCCGTCGCGATCTCGGCGAGCACGAAACGGCTGTTCTGGAACGAGCCGACGGGTTGGCCGAACGCCGTGCGCTGCTTGACGTAGTCGAGTGTCCACCCGAGCGCGGCGCGCGCCGAGGCCACCGCCGCCGTGGCGATCGACAGCCGCTCCTGCGGGAGGTTGTGCACCAGCTGGATGAAACCCTGGCCTTCCTCCGGGCCGAACAAGTTGGTGACGGGCACCTGCACGTCGGTGAAGAACAACTCGGCGGTGTCCTGCGCGTGCTGGCCGATCTTCTCGAGGTTGCGCCCGCGCTCAAAACCCTCCATGCCGCGCTCGATGCCGATGAGCGACATGCCCTTGTGACGCTGGCTCGGATCCGTCTTCACCGCGGTGATGACGAGGTCGGCGTTGATGCCGTTCGTGATGAACGTCTTGGCGCCGTTGACGACGTAGTGGTCGCCGTCGCGCAGCGCGGTGGTCGACATCGACGCCAGGTCGCTGCCGATGCCCGGCTCGGTCATGCCGATCGCCATGATGATCTCGCCGGAGCACACCCCGGGCATCCAGCGCTGCCGCTGCTCCTCGGTGCAGTACTTGAGCAGGTACGGCATGCAGATGTCGTTGTGCAACAGGATGCCGAGACCGGCGCCGCCCAGGCCGCGGGCGTGCATCTCCTCGCCGATGACGAGGTTGTAGCGGAAGTCCTCGACGCCGCCACCGCCGTATTCCTCGGGCACGTCCATCCCCAGGAACCCGTTCTTGCCGGCGCTGAGGAACATCTCGCGCGGCACGATGCCGGCCTTCTCCCATTCGTCGGCGTGGGGAACCCACTCGTTGTCGAGCCAGCGGGCAACGCTCGCCCGGAACTGTTCGTGCTCCTCGTCGAAGATCGTGCGCTGCATTGAACCGAGGGTAGTGGGACCCGGTCTGCGATCATGCATGGGATGTCGCGCCCCGTCCGAGCCCGCTTCTCCCCGTCGCCCACCGGCTATTTCCACGTCGGCGGCGGGCGCAGCGTGCTCTACAACTGGTTCCTGGCGCGCCAGTCGCTCGACGGCGTGCTGATCCTGCGCATCGAGGACACCGACCGCGAGCGTCACGGCGAAGAGCACGTCGACGGCATCCGCGCCGCCATCCACTGGCTCGGTCTCGACTGGGACGAGGAGTACCGCCAGAGCGAGCGGTCCTGGCTGTACGCCCAGGCGGCGCAGCGCCTCGTCGACGAGGGCAAGGCGTACTACTGCAACTGCACCCGTGACGAGATCGACGCCCGCAAGCCGCCGGGCGCGCCGCAGGGCGGCTACGACAAGTTTTGCCGTGACCGCGGGCTGCCCGCCGGCGACGGCGCCGCGCTGCGGTTCAAGGTCCCGCCGGGCACGACCATCGTCAACGACGTCGTGCGCGGGGACGTCGAGTTCGACAACGCGAACATCGAGGACTTCGTCATCCAGCGCGCCGACGGCTCGGCGTTGTTCGTGCTGGCCAACACCGTCGACGACATCGACATGCGCGTGACCCACGTCGTGCGCGGCGAGGAGCACCTGCCGAACACGCCGAAGAACATCTTGCTGTGGCACGCCCTCGACGGGGGAGAGTTGCCCGTCTTCGGCCACCTGTCGGTCATCGTCGACGAGAAGCGGCGCAAACTGTCGAAGCGGCGCGACGGCGACCTCGTCGTCATGGAGAAGTACGCGCTCGAGGGCTATCTGCCCGATGCGATGCGGAACTACCTGGCCCTGCTCGGGTGGTCACCGGGCGAGAACCGGGAGATCCTGCCCGTCGACGAAATGATCGAGCTGTTCCGTCTCGAGGACGTGAACGTGTCGAGCGCGTTTTTCGACGTGAAGAAGCTGCGGGCGTTTAACGGCGAGTACATCCGCGACATGACCGTCGACGAGTTCGTCGCCGCCTGCGAGCCGTGGCTCGACTTCGAAGACTTCGACGCCGAGGTGTTCGGCGCCATCGCGCCCGAGGTGCAGACGCGCATCGAGGTGCTGTCGGACGTGCCGGGGTTGATCGACTGGCTGTTCGTGGCGCCCGACGCCGTCGTCCAGGGAGAGGTCGCCGCGCCGATGCTCGAAGGCTGCCTCGCAGCCTTCGAGACGTGCCCGTGGGACCACGACGGCGTCAAGGCCGCCATCGAGTCCGTTGGCGAAGCCAACGGACTGCGATTGGGCAAGGCGCAGGCCCCGATCCGGCTGGCGGTGATGGGCAAGCCGCACGGCTTGCCCATCACGTCGATCGCGTCGTTGCCCCGCGACGAGGTCTTGCGCCGCCTCACCGCCGCCCGCAACACTCTCTAACCGCAGCCCTTCCCCTTTCGTGCGCCCTTATGGGGCGCCAGGCCGACTTTTTCCCCCAAAGAGGGTGCACGGTGCGGAAGTTGCGAACGAAGGCGGACTTGCGAGCCGCGGGCTGGACTACCGAGCGCGTGCGATCGGCGCTCCGGCGGGGCGCGATCACACGCGTCGTCCACGGTGTTTATGGCGCTGGCGGGCGGCCGCCGTCGACCATGGACATCCTGCGGGCGACGGGGCTGGTGACGGGCGGGGTGCTCGACGCCGTCGCCACGGCGCAGCTGCTCGAGTGGGACGGCGTGGAGCGATGGGGGCCGCACGTGCTCGTCGCCAAGGCGTCGAGTGGCAAACGCGGGTGGACGCGGCGGGTCACGGAGTTGCCGGGCGAGACGGTCGAGGTCGGGCAGGTGCAGTGCCTGCCGGCGCCCGAGACGCTCCGGCAGTTGGCGTCGGTGCTCGACGACACGCACTGGGAGCAGGCGCTCGAGTACTGCCTGCGGAAGCAGCTCGTGACCACGAGCGAGGTCGGCGAGTGGCACCACCCGGTCGTGCGCCGGGTGGTGAAGGCGCGTGGCGGGCTGCTCGTGCCGCCGACCGAGTCACTGCTCGAGACGCTCGCGGTGCAGCTGATCCGGCAGAATCCGTCGATCCCGGCGCCGACGCGCCAGCTCACGATCTACGACGCCGACGGCAACTTCGTCGCCCGCCCCGACCTGTGCTGGCCCGAACTCGGCCTGTTCCTCGAACTCGACGGCCAAGGTCACAAGGACCAGCCGGTCTACGACGCCAACCGCCAGACGCGCCTCACCATCGTCACCGGGTGGCGGTGCGGGCGGCTCACGTGGGACGAAGTACACGACTTCCCCGAGGCGACCCTGCGAAATATCGCGCGACTCGTCACACCGATTACAGTCTCCTGACCACTCAGTGGGGAGTGGTGTAATCGGCAACACGACTGGTTCTGGCCCAGTTATTAGGGGTTCGAGTCCTCTCTCCCCAGCGCAAGAAGCGACATCAAGGTCCCATCGTCTAGAGGCCTAGGACACCACCCTCTCAAGGTGGCGACACGGGTTCGAATCCCGTTGGGACTGCTACTGCTGCCGGTGTCACACGTCGGCGCCTCCGGATACGCTCCCGGCTGGTGGGGACAACGAGCGCGGGACATCGTTGGGCAGCCATCGCTGCGGTACTTGCGCTCGCCCTCGCGATCGCCAGCTTCACCGGGCGTGGCACCGCGCGTGCGGATGAGCCCGAGAGCGACGGCGTGCGCGCGGCGCTTCCCGTCGAGTTCGAGACCAATGCCGAACTGCTACGCCTCAACGCGTTCGCGATCGCTCGTCAGGCCACCGACTCTCCCGTCCAGCTCGGCGAAGCGTTGAAACAGCGTGCGCGGCTCGCGGCCGGGCCGTCGGTGGTCCCTGGCACCAATGGCCATTGGACGCAGTACGGCCATGGTCCGATGATCGGCGACGACCCCGCCTATCCCGCGACGATGGGCGACGGCTACGGGAAGATCGAAGGGCGCATCAACGACCTGACGTGGGTGCCGCAGACGAAGAAGCTGTATGCCGCGGCGGCCCAGGGCGGCCTCTGGGAGTCCACCGACGTTGGCGAGCATTGGCGCGCCGTTGGCCGGAAGCTGCCGATCGGTTCGACGGGGGCTGTCGCGTGGAGCCCCGCCGGCGGGGGCACCCTGCTCGTCGCTACGGGCGACATGGCGTTCAGCAACGACTATGCGGGCGTCGGCACGTTTTGGTCCACCGATGACGGCGACTCCTGGCACCAAGCCCTCGGCGCACCGGAAGGCGCGCTGTCTTTCCGCCTCGCGGTCGACCCCACGAATCCGAACGTCGTATACCTCGCGACGGGGGTGGGCCTGTTCCGTTCCACGGACGCAGGACGATCATTCGTCAACGTCGTTTTGCCGACCGGCGCTTGCGCCGGCAACTCACTGAAACCCGACTGTTTCTTCGCCAACGTCGTCACTGACGTTGCCGTGCAGGCGACCGACTCGCTCGGTCATCGCGGTGGTGCAGTGGTTGCCGCAGTCGGTTGGCGCGCCGGTCAACACCTGAACTTCAACGGCAAGCCGCAAGCTCCGGCCAACGGCCTCTACCGATCGCCCACTGGGCTGCCGGGCAGCTTCGTCAAGGTCCCCGACAGCGCGGGCTTCACTCCTACGGTCAAGGCGGGCAGGATCGCGCTAGGGGCGACCACCGGGCCACGGCAGAACTCGCAATACCTCTACGCGGTCGCGCAGGACGCCCAGAGTTTCAGTCGGACGGTCGACGGCGGCGAGGGCGACATTCCGCTGGTCGGCACGCCATCGGTCTTGGACGCCGTCTACGTATCGCCCGACTTCGGCGCGACGTGGACGTTGATGGAACGCCGAGAGGAGTTTTACGACCCGACCAACCTGTCGGCCCTGAGCCAGCTCACCGTGGCCGGCATCGGCCCGGGATATCAGACGTCGTACAACGAGTTCGTACGGCCCGACCCGACGCGACAGTTCGTGGACGGGACGCCCACGCGCGTGATTCTCGGGATGGAAGAGGTGTGGTCGACCGTTCCACCCGCCGTCCCACAGCGCGGCCCCACGCGGTTCCAGGCGATCGGCGCCTATACCGCGAACGGCGGTGCGTGCCTCGCGCTGGCAGCGCAATGCGGAGCCGTCTCGACCATCGCGCCTCACACGACGACACACCCAGACCAGCACGCGATCGCGATGATTCCGAAAAGCGACGGGGGGGTGACCCTCGTGGTCGGCAATGACGGCGGCGCGTACACACAGACGGTCGGTCCCTTGGGCGAGTTCAACCAACTGGGATGGGGCGACGGTGCCAACGCGGGCTTCGACACGCTCGAGGTGTACGGCGCGGCCATGGCCAAGGACGGCACCGTGTTCGGGGGGCTTCAGGACAACGGGGAGCTGAAGATCCTCCCCAACGGCGAAGAGCACACGGTGTACGTGGGCGACGGCATCTTCTCGCTCGTCGACCCGGACAATTCGAAGGTCGCCTACGACGAATTGCCCAACGGCGGCATCAACGTCACCACCGACGGCGGCAAGACGTGGTCATCGATGGATCCAGGAGTGATCGAAGGCGATTTCGTGGCTCCGATGGTGATGGACCCCACGAGCGCGAAACACATCCTCGCCACCGGACGCAACGTGGCGGAGACCACCGCGGGACCAGCGACCGCGTCGGGCGACTGGAAATCCGTGTTCGACCTGGGCACCCATGCGCACCCCGGCGACGCCGCGGCCGTTGCGACCGATGCGGACCCGTCCAACGTCGGGGTCGCCGCCGCGCTCAACGGCGACAACGCGTACGTCGGGTTTTGCGGCGATTGCGACCCCGTCAAGACCAACCGCGTCTTTCACACCGGCTTCGCCACCAACGTCGGCGGGAGCAAGCCGCCCAAGCGCGGTACGGCGGACGGGTGGCACATCGCCGCGGGCAAGGGCCTCCCGAACCGCATCATCACGTCGGTCGCCGTCGACCCCGCCAATCCCCGAGTCGCGTACGTAACTGTCGGCGCCAGCGCGGCGCGGTACTGGGCGCCCCTCGGCTCCCTCGGCGACGACACCAGCACCGTCGGCACGGGCAGCGTCTTCAAGACGACCGACGCCGGCGCAACGTTCACCGATATCTCCGGCGACCTCCCACACGTCCAAGCCACGTGGTCCGTTGTGCACGCCGGCCAGCTGGTCGTCGGGACCGCGATCGGTGTCTTTGCGGCGGCGCGAACCACCGGCGGGCATTACGCGTTGCTCGGTGACGGGCTGCCGCCGGTCGCGGTGTTCAGCCTCCAGCTCAAGCCCGGTGACCCGGACCTGCTGGTGGCTGGCACCTTCGGCCTCGGTGTGTGGACGTACCGATTCCCGCGCGTCGCGCCGCCCGTCGCTGCGCCCGGGGCCGTGATCCCGGTAACTGGTGGTTCGTCGAACCTGCTGCCGGGACTCGTGTTCCTCGCTCTCGCGCTGCTCACGGGGCGCGCCCGGACGAAGTGCGGTTCAGTCGAGGTTCGCGCGAGCGGCGACGACGCCGGCGCTGCTGCACACTGACGCCGGTTGATCGCCCGTCGTGGCGCAGATGGCGGCGCTGAGCCCGTTGGCCGCCGCGAGGACCGAACGGGCGATCTTGCTCGACGGGTCGTGCATCGCCGAGGCGATTTCATCGTGGTTCTTGCCCGCGAACAGGCCGGGGTCGTACATGGCGCCGCTCACGCCGTACTTGCCGCCGATGAAGAGGAAGGGGATCGCGCCCGACGTGTCCGTCAGCGGGGGCGCGTCGTAGGTCTGCACGAGCTGTTCCTGATGGGCGGTCGGCGTCTCGAGCGGCGGGTACGTGCCGCCCGACAACTCGTTGCCGGCGGTCTCGACGGGTTCGAAGACGAGGTAGTCGCTGGTGAAGGTCGAACCGTGAAAGGTGAACGTCGGCGTGCTGGCGAACACGTCGGTGCTGGAAGAGTGCGTCGTACTCAGATGGGCGAACGTGCCGAAGCGCGACAGCGCCGTGATCATCGCCCACCGCTCCGCGGCGCAGTAGGGGCAGTACTCGGCGCCGACGTACAACACGACGGGTTTGCCCTCGCGCGTCTCGGCGGGCGCCGACAGCGCGGAGGGCCAATGCTGGATGTCGCCGGCGCCGACGGCGTCGAAGGCCGAAGTGGGTACCGAGGTGACCTGTCGCACCAGGGCGCTCGGCGCGGGCTGCGCCGCGGGATGCTTCTTGCCGCCCCCGCCGATGGCCACCACGAGCGCGAGGCCGACAACGACACCGAGTCCCGCGACGATCCATGGCATCAACGAGCGGCGCGGCGGTGGCGCGCCGCGGCCACGGGTGGCGCGGCGCTTCGCCAATTCCCGCGCGCGCCGGCTCTGGCGGTCAGTCATGTCCACGCCGGGCGAGGAGCACGAGCGCGATGATCCCGGCGAACGCGGTCATAGCCATGAACGGTAACGACACGAACCCAAACTCCCACACGTAGCGCGCCGTGCACGGCTCGGTCGTGGTGCAAAACGACGATGTGTGGGGGTAGGCCTGCAGTTGTGTGTGGAATACGGCAAATCCCAAGCCGACGAGCGCGGGCGGGAGCACGTAGGTCCATACCCTGTCGTCGCGACGCAATCCCGCGACGAGCAACACCAGACTCAGCGGATAGACGGCGATGCGCTGGTACCAGCAGAGCTTGCAGGGTACGAAGTGCGCGACCTCGGAGTAGTAGAGGCTGCCGAACGTCGTCACTGCGGCCACGATCCACGCGACCCACAACGCCGCCGGCGCGACACCGTCGAGCAGGTCGGCAACGCGAGACGACGGCCGGACGCGCGCGGCGACCCACGCCACGCCGATCACCAGCGTGCCGGCGCCGCACGCCAACGACAACACGGCGAAGAAGCGCGAGAACTCGGAGGTCGTCATCAGTGCCAGCCATTGTCGCCGTCCTGACGTAGGTCGTCGCGCAGCCCCGAAAAGTTCCGGACAACTCGGGTCCGTACACTGGCTGCTTGGCTCGTGCAATCGGCCGCCGCGTCGTGCTGGGTTCGCTCGGTGCGGCCGCGCTCGGCGTGCTCGTGGGCGACCGGGTCCAGCGCTTCCTGCAAGAAGCGCTGTTGCCGGTCACGCTGCACGACCCGACGGGACTCACCGGGCTCTTGCCCGTCGCCGGGCGCTTCCGCATCTATTCGGTGACAGCCAACCTGCCGCACCGCACGACCGCGTCGTATCGGCTGCACGTCGGCGGTCTCGTCGCGCGCCCGCTGACGTTGGATTACGGCGACCTCACGCGCCGCCTGCCGCAGGCGGCGCTGACCCGCGACTTCCAGTGCGTCACAGGATGGCGCGTCGCGGACGTCGATTGGCGCGGCGTCGTACTGGCCGACGTGCTCGACGAAGCGGGCGTGCAACCGGCGGCGACGCGCGTCCGGTTCCACAGCTTCGACGGCACGTACACCGAAAGCCTCAGCCTCGAGCAGGCGCGGCGGCGCGACGTCCTCGTGGCCCACACCATGGAAGGCAAGCCGATCACGCGCGAGCACGGCGGCCCGGTGCGCATGTACGTCGCCCCCATGTACGGCTACAAGTCACTCAAGTGGCTCGATCGGATCGAACTCGTCGACCACCTTCCCGACGACGGTGGCGGCTACTGGGAGACGCGTGGTTACGACCTCGACGGGTGGGTCGGGCGCAGCAACGGCGGTCACGAGGCGCCGACGTCATGACGACACCGACGATGCGGCTCCGCTTCGACGGCGTGACGCGCGCCGTGCACTGGGCGACGGCCGCGCTCGGGTTGATCGCGCTCGTGACCGGCACGATCCTCTACGTACCCGAGCTGTCGGCCACCGTCGGCATGCGAGCAACGCTCAAGGACGTGCACGTGTTCGCCAGCCTGCTGCTGGTGGTGCCGCTCGCCCTCGGCGCGGCGGCGGGTCGTTCGGGGCGCGGCCTGCGCGCCGACCTCGTCGAGCTCAGCCGCTGGAGCACGACCGACTGGCGCTGGCTGCGCCGCCGCACGCGCGGGGTGCCCGCAGGCAAGTTCAACGGTGGGCAGAAGCTCGCCACCGCGTTGTTCGCCGGGCTGTTCACGATGCAGCTACTGACGGGTTTGCTGATGTTCCGGCCGAACGCGTTCCCCGACGCGTGGCGCACCGGCGCCACCTTCGTGCACGACTGGGCCTACATCGGCCTCGCCATCGTGACGGTGGGGCACATCCTCAAGGCGCTCAGCGAAGGGGAACTGCTCCAGAGCATGCTGGGCGGCATGGTTTCGCGGACGTGGGCCGAGCGCGAGCGTCCGACGTGGACCGACCGCTGAACGCGTCGGCTACGACAGGCTGACGTTCGCCCAGCCGACGTCGCTGATCTCGATGCGCCGCCGCTGCAGGCCTGCGGCCTCGGTCCACCACACCAAGTCGAAGGTGTCGTTCGGTCCGACGACGGTGACGGTGTCACCGGCGACGTGGTGGATGCGCAAATCGCCGGCGGTGGCGTAGAGGGCGGGGTCACCGATCACGGCGACGCCGTCGACGATCGGCGCGACGACGCGGTAGTCCCAGTCGAGCGACGGCAGCGACACTTCCCAGCCGCCACCGGCCTCGACCACCTCGCACGTCTGCGTGCGCCAGTCCCACACCAGCGAGCGGGCGTCGATGCCCGGTTCGACGCGACCCGACGCGTCGCCATTGGTGCAGTTCAGCGTCACGACGTAGTGCACCGCGCCGGAATGGGTCGTACCGGTGAGCAACTGCCCGCGCGACGTCGCCCACTTGCGAAAGCCGCGGTCGATGGCGGCGATCGGCGCGTCGGGTTTCACCAGGACGCCGTCGGCGCGTGAGCAGCGGCGCACGATCGCCGGGTCGGCTTCGCCCAAGCGGTCGCCGATGCCGACGGGGCCCGTTGACAGTGCGGACAGCAGCGCCTCGACCTCTGCGTGTTCCGAACGCGTGTGGAACACGTCCTTGTACGGCACCAGGCCGAGCGCGCCGGCGAGCGCGTTGGTGTAGAGGAACCACGCCCACAGGTAGCCGGCGCTGACGAGGTAGCCGTGGTCGCCGCTGGTGCGGATCGAGGTGACGTTGTTGAGCGTGACGGTCTGGCATATGTCGGCCGGAGACGGCATGCACCACTGCAGCGTGATGTTGCGCCGGCCGGCGGCGCGGTCCATGCCCTCTTGCCAGGCGCGGGCGCGGCCAGGTTCCTCACGCAAGCCGCGCACGCCGAGGAACGCCTCGACCAGCCAGTCGTGTTCGAAGGTCTCGACGCCCCACTCGACGCACTGGTCGAGCCAGCGCTCGTAGAGCTCGGGTCCCTTCGGATGCGCCCGGTCGCCGTCGACCCAGCACTCGAACTCGCGCAGGTAGGGCGACTGCGACGACAGGTGCCGGCAGTGCGCCGCCAGCGGCGGATCTCCCAGCGCCGTGCGCAGCGCGGCGATGCCCTCGGGCACCACGTCGTCGCGCGGTTCCCACCGCAGGAGCCCGGTGGGCGGCACAACCCATTCGTCGGTGTTGAACGGCCGCAGTACCTGGTGCGGATACCACCACGAGTCGAGCTGCACCGTCGAGAACGGCACGCCGCGGGCGCGCAAGTCGGCGACGGTGTCGACGAGCGTCTCGGTCGTTGTGCGCCCCGGTTCGGTCTTGTACCAGTAGGCGGCGCCGTTGTCGGTCCAGTACGAGGGGTGCCGGCCGAGATCGTCGTCGTAACGACCGGGTCGCACCGTGCGGTAGCGCTGCTGTACCTCGGCGGCCCATTCGGCGAGCGCGGCGCGCGGCGACGACGCGCTCCACAGCGCCAACTTCGTGCTGAACCCTTCGGGCACGACGTCGAGGTCGCCGTGCCAGCCGACACGGACGCGACCGTCGACCGCGCCCACCTGTTCGTGGAAGCCGCTGAGCGGCGCCAGCAACAGCGTGCGGTCGTCGGGTGCGATCAGCATCATCGGCAGCACCAGCGAGGGTCGCGCCGGGAAGAAGAACCAACCCTGCAACGACCCGTCGGCGATTGTCGGCATGCCGAATTCGGTGTACTGGTAACCGAAGCCGACCGAGCCGTCGGGCGCGGCGGGCGTGAACGTCCAGTAGTTCGACGGATCGGAGAAGTCGCCCGTCGCCACACCGGTCAGGTCGCGTGTCGCTCGCAGCGTGAGGACCGTCAGGCGGTCATCATGGACGTCGATCGACGCGTCGACGCCGCCGGTCACCTCCGCCCGAATGTCACCCAGCCACGCCGTGAACGACTCCACCTCCCGATCTAAGCAGGCACGCGTACCCGCCCGGGCGGCACTGGCCGGCAACCCGTCGGACATGCACGGCGGCGCGGTGCTGGCGGTGCCCGTGCAGGCGTTCGCCGCGACGGTCACCGTGGGCGGCGACGGAGCCTCACTGCCGCTGCTCGACGCGGCCTTGGCGCGCGTGGGCGTGGACGCGCCTGCGCGATGGGAGACCGACATTCCCCGCGGCGTCGGTCTCGCCGGTTCGAGCGCGCTCGTCATCGCCGCGTTGCGCGCCAGCGGGCGTGCGCCCGAAGACCCTCTGGCGCTGGCGCACCTGGCCTTGGCCGTCGAACGCGACGACCTCGGTATCCCCGCAGGGCTGCAGGATCGCGCCGTGCAAGCCTACGAACAGCCGGTGTTGGTGGACGGCGACACCGTGCGGGTGCTGACACCGGCGCGCGATCTGCATTTCGTGGTCGCCTGGGATCCGGCCGCTGCCGCCGACTCTGGTGAGTACCACCGGGCGCGGCGCCCGTCGCCCGCCGGCATGGCGCGGCTCGCACGCATCGCCCGCGCCGCGGCCGATGCGTTCAGCGCCGGCGACGCCGATGCGCTCGCGGACCTCATGGACGCGTCGGCGCGCCTGCGTGACGAAGTGGCGCCGCTGCCCGCGGCGCACAACGCGCTGGCGCAGCGTTTGCGCGCCCGCGGGCTGCGTCCGAACTCGACCGGTTCGGGCGGCGCGGTCATCGCGGTCATCGCGTAGCGTCGCGCCGTGCTCGAGGACTACCGCGCCCAGCTGCGCGCTCGCGGCGTGTGCGTCATTCCCGGCTTTGTGCCCGCCGACGAGATCACGGCGATGGTGGACGAGTGCGACGCGCTGGCCGCCGACGCCTACCACCAGGACGTGCAGGGCACGCCCTACCTCGAGTTGCCGTCCGACGGGTGGCCGGCCGATCACCCGCGGACGACCTGGACGCGATCAGCGGTGCACACGCTGGGCTATGACCAGTTCCCCGCGACCTCGCGCATCCGCCGCCTCTACGAGGACGACGCCTTCCTCGCGTTCCTGAGCGACGTGCTCGAACGCCGTCCGCTGTACCGCTACGCCGATCCGATCGGGGCCCTCAACGTTGCGGTGATGACCGCCGGCGACGTGCTCGGCTGGCACTACGACCAGACCGACTTCGTGGTGTCGCTCGCTATTCAGTCGAGCGAGCGCGGCGGCGACTTCGAAAACGTGGCCCATCTGCGCGGCGCCGAAGGTGACGAGAATTACGCGACCGTCGCCGCGATATTGGCCGGCGACGCGCGCGAGCGCGTCGTCGTCGAGCCGATGACGCCGGGCACGCTCATGATCTTCGAAGGGCGCCGCTCGCTGCACCGCGTCACCCCCGTCGAAGGCGACCGGCCGCGCTACGTGGCGCTGTTCGGCTACGACACCCAGCCCGACACCATGTCGTCGGACTTGCTCAAGCAGATCCGCTACGGACGCACGGAGCCGTTGCATGCAGCTGGGTGAGTCCTTCGTCGGCGACGGTGTCCACGCGGCGCACGTCAACACCATGGTCGGGTCGCGCGAGGGCCCGGTCGGTCACGCGTGGGCGACGGCACTCGCCACGCCGAGCCTGCGGCACGCGCCGTTCGTCGTAGTGATGCAGCCAGGGCTCCCGGTCAAGCCCTACACGCTGTTCGTGAACAAGGCGCCGATCGAGTCCGACGAGCACGGCGAACTCACGTGGGGCGCGGCGCAAGCCGGTGTCGCCGGTGGCGTGGCGCGCGCGCTGCGCGACGGCGTCGTCGAGTTGAACAACGTGCTCATCGCCGCGGTGTGGGTCAATCCCAAGGCGTTGATGGTCAACGACGTGTTCGAGAACAACCGTGAAGCGACGTACAACGCGTTGCTGGTCGGCGCGCGTGACGAACCGACCGAAACCGACGTGCTGGGCGCCATCGACGACGAATGGAACGCCTACTTCCGGCCAAGACGTTGAGATCTCGCCCAACTTCTGCCGAACACCATCAAGCTTTTGCCACCGGTGTCCGATGGAAGGCGCGTGGCGGCGCGGGTGTTGGTTGTTGACGCAGGTGAACGACAGCTGGAGGCCTTGCGGGGCACCTTTAGTCCCGATGCGTGTTCGTGGGACGTGCACTTTGTAGAGACGTGTGCCGTCGCCCTCGAACTGATGGCGGCGAGCCCGGCTGACGTCATCGTCGCCGAGGACGACCAATTGCTCACCGAGGTGCGGCGGCGCTATCCGGACACGGCGCGGCTGGTGCTGTCGAGCAAGGCCGACGCCACGGCGTTCACCAGCGCCGTTGGGTTGGCGCACCAGTTCATGCGCAAACCCTGCGCCGGGCGCGAGTTGCAAGACGCCATCGAGCGCGCCCTGCGCCTGCGCGACCAGTTCGACGACGGCGACATCCTCCGGGGCGACGTGTCGCAGCTGGCGGTCTTGCCGTCGCCGTCGCCGGTGTTCCGCGATCTCGTGGCGCTGATCGACTCGTCCGCCGCCGACGCGCGTGCGGTCGCCGCGATCCTCGAGCGCGACGTGGGTCTGGCGGCGAAGGTTCTCCAGATCGTGAACTCGTCGTTCTTCGCACCACGGTCGCGTGTGACGTCGCTCGACGTGGCCGTTGTGCGTCTGGGTCTGCGCGTGCTGCGCTCGCTGATTCTCGTCGAAGAGGTGCAGCGCGAATTCTCGGCGACGCCGGCGGTGCACGCGTGGATCGAGAAGCTCAACGGCCACGGCTACGAGGCTGGCCGCTTGGCGCGGAACCTGGCGACGGGCGCCGAGCGCGACGACGCCTTCTGTGCCGGGTTGCTGCACGAGTGCGGTCAGCTGGTGTTCGCCCGCAGCCGCCCCGGCGTGTTCGCCGCTCACCTGGAATTGCGCAACGAGCGGTGCGCCTCGCTGTCGGAGGTCGAGCTCGAGACGTTCGGCTTCACTCACGCGCAGGCGGGCGGCTATCTGCTCAGCCTGTGGGGCTTCCCGCCCGAAGTCGTCGATGCCGTCGCCCATCACGACGAGATGCCCCACGCGACCGCCGCGCGCGACCTGCGCTGGATCACGCAGGTGGCGAACAAGGCCGCCGACTTCACGTATCAGCCGCTGTGCGGCCCGCCGGTGCCGACGGTGACGGAGGAGTGGTTCGCGGAGATGGGCGTCGGCGACGCCGTCGCCGAGTGGGCGGTGTCCGAAGCCAGCTAAGCGTCGAGGGCGTGGGCGCGTAGGCCGTCGAGGTCGACCCACTCCGCGGTGGTGGCGTGCGTGCCGGCGAGGAAAACCGGGGGAGCGAAGCCAGCCTCATAGGCCTGCTGCCAGCGGGACGCGCACAGGCACCAGCGGTCGCCCGGCTGCACGCCGGGGAAGTGGTATTCCGGAATCGGCGTCGACAAGTCGTTGCCGACGGACTTCGAGAAGTCCAGGAACTCGGCGGTCGCCTGAATGCACACGGTGTGCAAGCCGACGTCTTCGGCGCCCGTGTCGCAGCAGCCGTTGCGGTAGAAGCCGGTCAGCGGGTCGTACGAGCATGGTTCGAGCTCGGTGCCGAGCACGTTCTTCGCCATGACGCCATCCTCGCAGACGGGCGACCGTTACCCTCACGCCATGTTCCGCCGCCGCGTCCTCGTGTCCGTCGCGCTCGCCGCCGCTCTCGCGGCCAGCGCCGGTGCTTGTTCGAAGGGTGACGCCGTCTCGGTGAGCAAGGATCCCGCCGCGGCGCTGGCGGCCGCGGCGACGCGCACCGCCGAGGGCAACAGCGTCAAGCTCGACCTCAGCGCCAAGACGGCCAGCCTCACCGTGGCGACGGGCAACGGCGCCTACGACTTCGACAAGAAGACCGGGCGCTTCACGCTCGCCGGCGCGCTGTTGTCGAACTTCGACCTGATCTTCACGCCGGACAAGGTGTACATCAAGACGCCGCAGGGTCCGAAGAAGTGGGCGGCGCTCACCGACGCCGAGTTGGCCAACTCGGGATCGACGAGTTTCCTGGCGTCGATCCGTTCGCAACTCGACCCGCGCGAGACGCTGCGCAACCTCGGCAGCGGCACGAAGAACGCCAAGGTCGTCGGCAAGGAGAAGGTACGCGGCACCGACACCACCCACGTGCACGCCGACGTCGACCTGAGCGACGCGGCGATTGCCAAGGCGCCGGTCGATGCGCAGGACAGCCTGCGCCAGGCGCGCCAGTCACTCGGCGCTGACAGCTATCCGATTGACGTGTGGCTCGACGGCGACGGGCGCGTGCGCCGGCTCAGCTACAGCCTCACCGTGGGCGAAGGCACGCAGCGGGCGACGACCACGGTCCAGTTGGAGTTCTACGACTTCGGCAAGGACCCCGGCATCGTGATCCCGCCGGCGAGCGACGTGAAAGAAGGCGTCGGCTAACCGAGGTCGACGCTTTGCTGTGCATTTAGAGACGTGCTTGGTCCGGTCCCGGCGGCCGTCACGTCCTCAAGTGCACACGAAACGCGACGTCCGAGCAACGGGCGCGAAGGCCGCCATCGTCAGTCGAGATTGAACGGCTTGGCGTCGGCGATGCCAGTGGGGCAGGTGACGCCGGTTCCGCCGAGGCCGCAGTAGCCGTTGGGGTTTTTCTGGAGGTACTGCTGGTGGTAGTCCTCGGCGTAATAGAACGGCCCGGCGGCGGTGATCTCGGTGGTGATCTCGCCGTGGCCCGCCGCGCTCAGCGCTTCCTGGAACATGGCGCGTGACGCTTCGGCGGTCGCCTTCTGCTCGTCGCTCGTGTACCAGATGCCGGAGCGGTACTGGGTGCCGACGTCGTTGCCCTGGCGCATGCCCTGGGTCGGGTCGTGCGACTCCCAGAAGACGCGCAGGACGTGTTCGAAGTCGATCTGCTTGGGATCGAACACGACGAGGACGACTTCGGCGTGGCCGGTGCGTCCGGAGCAAACCTCTTCGTAGGTCGGGTTCGGCGTGTAGCCACCGGAGTAGCCGACGGCGGTCGTCCACACGCCGTCGGTCTGCCAGAACTTGCGCTCAGCGCCCCAGAAGCAGCCGAGGCCGACGATGGTGGTCTCGAGGCCGTCGGGGAACGGTGCTGTCATCGGATGATGCGTGACGATGTTCTCGGGCGCCACGATCATCTGCTTGTCGGTACGGCCAGGCAGCGCCTTGTCGGGAGCAACCATGGCGCTCTTGTGTCCGAAGAGGCTCATGCCCTTCAGTCTCGCGCCGACGCCGGGGCGTTACGGCACGACGCGTCATGCTTGGGTCGTGAACCTCGCTCCGCTGGCGCGCATCGCGGCCACCGTCACCCCGACGGTGGCGCTCGTCGACGACGCGAGCGGATGCACCATCTACGCCAAGCTCGAATACGAGATGCCGAGCGGGTCGACGAAGGACCGCATCGCGGCGCGCATCTTGCAGGTCGCCGATCTGCACGCGGGCTCGACCGTGGTCGAGGCGTCGAGCGGATCGACGTCGATCGCGTTCGCCATGGCGTGCGCGTCGATCGGCGTGCCGTTCGTGGCCGTGATGCCCGAAGGCGTGAGCAACGAGCGACTCCTCATCATCCGCCGCTACGGCGCCGAGGTGATCCTGACGCCGCATGCTGATGGCATGGCGGGGGCGATCGCCTGCACTGAGGACATGGCGGCACGCGATCCGAACGTGTTCCTGCCGCGCCAGTTCGCCAACGTCGAGAACGCCCGCGCCCATCAGTTGCGGACGGGTCCGGAAATGATCAGCCAGGTCGGTACGCGCATTGACGGTTTCGTCGCCGCGGTCGGTACTGCCGGCACGCTGATGGGCGTCGGCGCGGCGCTGCGGGCGACGATGGGTGACGACGTCGTGCTGGCGCGCGTGCGCGTCGCCGGGGCGGAGGCCGATGCCGAACAGGGTGGGCCCTGCTCCGACATCCCCGGCGTCGTCGACTGCATGTCGGCCATCCTCGACGGCGACGCCATCGGTCTCGCCGACGACATCGCCGTCACCCACGACGAAGCCGTCGTCGCCACCCGCGCCCTCATCCGCCAAGGTTTCCCCTGCGGCCTCAGCAGCGGCCTCAACTACGTAGGCGCACAGGCATTGGCGAGCCAGCTCGGGCCCGGCCACACGATCGCCACCGTCTTCTGCGACCGCATGGAGCGCTACTTCAGCACCGACCTCTTCGCAGACCTGCGCTAAGCAGCCGCAGGCACGCAAGACGTAACGCCGCAGGGCCGACTTGTTCGGCCCGGAGGCACCGAGACGCAACCGAACGCGAAAAGCGGCCCCACCGACGTCGCCGGACCGAAGCCCGGCGGCCCCGGGGGACCGCTCACGCGATGAGCACCTCGTCCGGCGTCCGCACCGAAGTGCGATCACCGGACCCGGACGCTTCCGGTTTGGCCGAGGCCGCCCCTTCCACACCCGCTTGGTAACCCATCTCCAGTGCTCGGGCTCCGTGTCCCGGGGTTTCCGAGTGGTGTTGCCACCGTCTCGTTCCCCCCTGGCTCGGTTTCCCGTGCACCGGGTATGGAGACATCAAACTCCCGTGCCCCTGTGGGGAACAAGAAGGAAAACATGTGTTTTTCGCGGGGATTTACGGGCGTTTCGTTGGGGATCGTGCAGTGGATATGTGGATCGCCCTGTGCACAAGCCACACTGTCGGCTCCTTATGACAGTCCGCTCTGACCTCCGAAACGTCGCGATCGTCGCCCACGTCGACCACGGCAAGACCACGCTCGTCGACGCGATGCTCTGGCAGAGCGGCGCCTTCCGGGCCAACCAGGACGTCAACGAGCGGGTCATGGACTCGATGGACCTCGAGCGCGAGAAGGGCATCACGATCCTCGCCAAGAACACGTCGGTCCTGCACGACGGCCTGCGCATCAACATCGTCGACACCCCGGGGCACGCCGACTTCGGCGGCGAGGTCGAGCGGGCCCTCAACATGGTCGACGGGGTCATGCTGTTGGTCGACGCCTCCGAAGGTCCGCTGCCCCAGACGCGCTTCGTGCTGCGCAAGGCGCTCGAGCTCGAGCTGCCCGTCATGCTCGTCATCAACAAGGTCGACCGGCCCGACAGCCGAGTGAAGGAAGTCATCGACGAGGTCTACGGGCTGTTCCTGGACCTCGACGCCACCGAGGAGCAGATCGAGTTCCCGATCATCTTCTGCGTCGCCAAGAACGGTCAGGCGACCACTGACCTCGACGCCGTGCTGCGCGGCGAGTTCGGCACCGACCTCGAACCGCTGTTCCAGATGCTGCGCGAGCACGTGCCCGGGCCCGAATACGAGGAGGACCATCCGCTCCAGGCGCTGGTCACCAACCTCGACTCGTCGCCCTACCTCGGGCGGTTGGCGCTGTGCCGCGTGCGCCACGGCGTGCTGCGGCGCGGCCAGATGGTGGCGTGGTGCAAGGTCGACGGCACGATCGAGAAGGTGAAGGTCACCGAGCTGTTCGTGACCGAGGCGCTCGAACGCGTCTCGGCCGAGGAGGCGGGCCCGGGACAGATCGCGGCGATCGCCGGCCTCGCCGAGGTCACCATCGGCGAGACGCTGGCCGACCCCGACGACCCGCACCCGCTGCCGGTCATCACCGTCGACGAGCCGAGCCTGTCGATGACCATTGGCGTCAACACGTCGCCGATCTCGGGCAAGGAGGGCACCAAGCTCACCGCCCGGCTGATCAAGAGCCGCCTCGACGCCGAGTTGATCGGCAACGTGTCGATCCGCGTCCTCACCACCGACCGGCCCGACATGTGGGAAGTGCAGGGCCGCGGCGAGCTGCAGCTGGCCGTCCTCGTCGAGATCCTGCGGCGCGAGGGCTTCGAGCTCACCGTCGGCAAGCCGCAGGTGCTCACCCGGGAGATCGACGGCAAGACGCACGAGCCCGTCGAGCGCGTCGCCATCGACGTGCCCGAGGACTACCTCGGCGTCGTGACCCAACTCGTGGCGTTGCGCAAGGGGCGCATGGAGTCGATGGTCAACCACGGCTCGGGTTGGGTGCGCATGGAGTTCATCGTGCCGGCGCGCGGTCTCATCGGTTTCCGCACGGAGTTCCTCACCGAGACGCGGGGGACGGGCCAGCTGCACCACGTGTTCGAAGGCTTCGAGCCGTGGTTCGGCGAGATCAAGACGCGACCCAACGGCTCGCTCGTCGCCGACCGTCTCGGTCCGACGACGACCTTCGCCCTCATCAACCTGCAAGAGCGCGGCCAGCTCTTCGTCGGGCCCGGCGTCGAGGTCTACGAAGGCATGGTGGTCGGCGTCAACGCTCGCAGCGAGGACATGGACGTCAACATCACCAAGGAAAAGAAGCTCAACAACATTCGCTCGTCGACTGCCGAAGAAACGGTGAAGCTCGTGCCGCCGGTGACGATGCAGCTCGAGCAGTCGCTCGAGTTCATCCGCGAAGACGAGTGCATCGAGGTCACGCCGAAGTCGGTGCGCATCCGCAAGGTGGTGCTCGACGCCACCGAGCGCGGCCGCGCCGCCAAGCGCGCCAAGACGAACGCGTAGCGGGCTACAGAAGCCCGCGCACGTACGCGGCCTGGCCCGCGTGCTGAAGGCTGTCGTCGGCCACGCTGACGAGTCGCACGCCGAGGGTGACGGGCGGATTCCATCGCGTGTCGACCACGCGGTCGAGGTCGGCGTCGGTGAGCGTCGCGATGAACTCCCGCGTACGGGCGAACACCGCGTCGAAGTACGCGACCACAACGGCGGCGTTCGACGGCCGCACCGCGGCCACGTCGTCGGCGTCGTGGCCGTAGCCGGTGTTGTGCGGGTCCGACGTCAACCCGAAGCGCGGGCCCCAGTCGTCGGTCACCCAGATCTGGGGCTGGTCGACCAGCTCGGCGACGTGATGGTCCTGCACGCGGGTGAGGTGCCACACGAGCCAGCCGACGGTGTTGGCGCCGTCGGCTGGCGGAGTGCACATTTCGTCGGCGCCGAGTCCGTCGACGGCGTGGCGCACGAGGTCGGGGAGCCGGCCGTACAGCTCGTCGAGTAATTCGCGGGAGTTCACGGCGGTAGTCCTACCGCTCCGTGACGCTCGCCAACACGACGGGCTCGGTGTCGCGCTCCCACTTGGCCGTCAACGCGATCGGCGGGCGCTGGCCCGCCGTCGGGCGTCGGTAGACGGTCAGCTCGAAGCGGTCGTTGCGCAACACCGACGCCGTGGATTCGTCGGAGACCAACTCGAACCCGTCGACGGCCACGCGTGCTCCGGTCCAGCCGCCGCCGCGAATGCGCACGTTGCTCGGCGCGATGTACCACCGGCCCTCGACCTCGACCATGCCCAGCGCCTCGCCCTGGCCCGTCATGGTCACGCCCGCCAGCATGAGCACGTAGCGCGGGTCGCGCAGGCCGTCGTAGACGAAGCGGGTGCCGAGCGCCGAGTGCTCCATCTTCGTGATGAGCGCCGCCGAGTCGTCGAGGGGCGCGTCGCGATAGGTGAGCGGCACCTGGAACAGTGCGCCGCCGGCCGCGACCAGGTGCGTCTCCATGCCGACGCGGCCCTCGGGATCGTCGAAGCGGAACGAACCGATGACGTCGATGGCGTCTCCCGCGGGTGGTCCCCACGGCTGGCCCGGCATCCAGTCGGCCATGAGTTCGGCCTTGGTAGGCGAGATCGTTGCGCGGTGGAAAAGAGCCATGCCCGAAGATAGAGCCCGCGGGGTTGGGGTCCCCGCCGGAACCGTGAGCGGAGCCCTCGGGCGGAGCGAACCGAAAATGCCGCATGGGACGGGGCGTCGCTGTGCGACGATCCGTCCCATGGGTGAGCTGGGGAGTGACACCGCCGTTGCGTTGGTCGAGCCTGGGTTGTACAGGGGCCGCCTGCAACGAGCGTGGGAAATCTGGGGACCGAACGGCGGCTACATCGCGTCAGTGGCGTTGCGGGCGGCGGCGGAACACGCCGAGTTGCTGCGCCCGGCGAGCTTCAGCTGCCAGTACCTGGCCGTCGGCGCGTTCGACGACGTCGACGCGCGCGTCGTCACCACGCGGCGCACCAAACGCGCCGAGGCGGTGACGGTCGAGCTGCACCAGGGCGAGCGGCTGCTGCTGACGGCCCAGGCGTGGTTCATCGACGACAACCACGAGGGGCTCGAGCACGACTTCGCCCGCATGCCCGACGTGGCGCACTGGAGCGAGCTGCCGACGGTCAGCGACCATCTCGATCGCATGGGCGTGGCCGAGGAGGAGCGCCAGCGCGGCTTCACGTTCTGGGGCAACTTCGAGGAGCGCCCGACGGTGTGGCACGACAACTGGGAAGACCGTCCCGCGGGCGACCCGGTGTTCACCAACTGGGTGCGTTACAACCCGACGCCCGACACGAAGGACGTGGCCGTCGACGCGGCACGCCTCATCGTGCTGGCCGACACGGTGAGCTGGCCGTCGGCCACGCGCGCCTACTCGGGTCCGCTGCCGTGGATGGCGCCGTCGCTCGACCTGAACGTGCAGTTCCACCGGTTCGAGCCCGAGGCGGAGTGGCTGCTGATGGCCGGCCGCGCCGACGTGTCGACGCAGGGTTTGTTCGCCTTCCGCGGCGAGGTGTGGAGCGAGAACCGCACGCTGCTCGCGTCGTCGTCGGGCCAGTGCTTCTACCGGGCGCTAGATCCCGCGCAGGTGCGCTAACTCGTTGAGCGATCCGACGCCGCGCATGCCGCGGGCGTTGGCCAGGACACGGTTGACCGACGTGTAGCCCGGGCCGAAGAAGATCACGCGGTTCAGTTCGAGGATGTGGGCGATGTAGGCGTTTATGACGCCGGCGTGGCACACCACCGCGACCGTCTGGCCCGGATGGCGTTCGATGATGCGGTCCATGGCCGCGACGATCTTGCCCATGAACTCGTCGGGCTTCGGCCCACCGATGGCGGTGTAGTCGCCGCTCACGATGGCTTGGAACTCGGCGCTGTTGCGGTCGATCTCCTCGAAGGGGATGTAGCTCGAGGCGTCGCGGTCGAATTCCGCCACGTCGGGTTCGGTCACGATCTCGAGGCCGTGCGCCGCGGCGATGGGTTGGGCCGTCTGCTGGGCCCGCAGCAGGTGGCTGGCGTAGAGCCCGTGGATTTCCTCGTGTTTGAGCCACTCGCCGAGCCGCGCTGCCTGCCGCAGTCCTTCCTCTGACAGCGCCGGATCGGCGCGCCCCTCGGCCAGCTCGACGCGTTGCGGCAGGGCGTGACGAATGAGCAGGAGGTTCACGCGACCCATACTTGTCGGTGATGGCTGCCATTGACGACCTGCTGGCGCGGTCGCACGCCTTGGGCGCCGACAAGCGCGTCACCAATTACGGCGGCGGCAACACGTCGTGCAAGACCACGCTCGACGACCCGCTCACCGGTGACGCCATCGACGTCATGCACGTCAAGGGATCGGGCGGCGACCTCGGCACGCTGCACGCCGACGGGCTGGCCACCCTGCGGTTGCGCGAGCTGCGCGGCCTGAAGGCGCGCTACCGCGGCGTCGAGCACGAGGACGAGATGGTCGGACTCGTCGAGTTGTGCTGCGTGAGCGCCGGAGCCGCGCCGTCGATCGACACGGCCATGCACGGCTTGCTCGACGCGGCGCACGTCGACCATCTCCACCCCGATGCTGTCATCGCGTTCGCCGCCGCTGCCGACGGCGAAGCGCTGACGAAGGAGTGCTTCGGCGACACGGTCGCTTGGGTGCCGTGGCGACGGCCCGGATTCGAACTGGCGCTCGAGATCGACGCGTTGCAACGCGCCCAGCCGAACCTGCGCGGCGTCGTGCTCGGCGGCCACGGCCTCACGACCTGGGCGGCGACGTCGGAGGAGTGCGAGCGCACATCGTTCGAGGTCATCGCGCAAGCCGAGGCGTTCATCGCGGCGCGCGGCAAGCCCGAACCGTTCGGACCGATCGTCGAGCGTCCCGCAGCGCCGGCAGCGACGGACCTCGCGCCGGTCATTCGCGGTCTGGCGTCGCGTGACCGTTGGATGGTCGGGCACTTCGACAACAGCGACGTCGTGCTCGACTTCTTGTCGCGTGAAGCCGCGCCGCGATTGGTGGCGCTCGGCACGTCGTGTCCCGATCACTTCATCCGTACGAAGGTGCGACCGCTCCTCATCGAGGACACAGCGCGCATCGCGGAGGCATTCGAAAGCTATCGATCCGAGTACGCCGCCTATTACGCCCGTCACGCCACGGCGACCACGCCGCCGATGCGCGGCGCCGACCCCACCGTCGTGCTCGTGCCCGGCGTCGGCATGTTCTCCTTCGGCGCAACGCCCGCCGAGGCGCGCATCACCGGCGAGTTCTATGTCAACGCCATCAACGTCATGCGCGGTGCTGAAGCGTTGTCGAGCTACGCGCCGGTGCCCGAAGACGAGAAGTTCCGCGTCGAGTACTGGGCGCTCGAAGAGGCCAAGATCCAGCGCCGGCCCAAGCCCAAGGCGCTGACGGGTCGCGTCGCGCTCGTTACCGGCGCGGCGTCGGGCATCGGCAAAGCCATCGCCGAACGTTTGGCCGACGAGGGCGCCGCGGTGATCGTGAGTGACATCGCGGATGGCGCCGACGTGCGCATGGACGTGAGCGACGCAGCGTCGATCGCCGCGGGTTTCGACGCCGCGGTGTTGCAGCACGGCGGCGTCGACATCGTCGTCAACAACGCAGGTCTGTCGGTGTCGAAGCCGCTGGCCGACACCACAGAGCGCGACTGGGACGTGCAGCACGACGTGATGGCGCGCGGCTCGTTCCTCGTCAGCCAGGCGGCGGCTCGCGTGATGGAAGCCCAAGGCGTCGGCGGCGACATCGTCTACGTCGTGTCGAAGAACGCCGTGTTCGCCGGCCCGAACAATGTCGCGTACTCGTCCGCCAAGGCGAGTCAGGCGCACCAGGTGCGCCTGCTCGCCGCCGAGTTGGGCGAGCACCGCATTCGGGTGAACGGCGTCAACCCCGACGGTGTGGTGCAGGGCTCGGGCATCTTCGCCGGAGGTTGGGGAGCAGAACGGGCCAAGGTGTACGGCGTCGCCGAGGAGGATCTCGGTCAGTTCTACGCGTCGCGCACGCTGCTGAAGCAGGAGGTGCTCCCAGCGCACGTCGCCGCCGCGGTCTTCGCGCTCGTCGGTGGCGACCTGCCCCTCACCACGGGCACACTGGTACCAGTCGACGGGGGAGTCCCGCAGGCCTTCCTTCGTTAGGAGGAACCATCCGATGATCACCCCGGAGTTCGTCGCCGAGCACAACGAGCAATACGAGGACGCATTGCGCCGCGACGTCGCTCACGCGCACGACGTGCTCGAGGCGGGCGGGATCGACGCCGGCGCAGTGGTGGCCGAGGTCGCCCGCTTCTCCGTGGCCGCGCCGTCGTGGGCCGTCGGCACGGGCGGCACGCGTTTCGGTCGCTTCCCGATCGGCGGCGAGCCCCGCAACACCTACGAGAAAGTCGAGGACGTCGCGGCGCTCAACGCCCTCACCGGGGCAAACCGCACCATCAGCCTTCACGTGCCATGGGACAACCCGGAGGACCCTGAGGACCTCCGTTGGTTCGCGCAGGGCCGGGGTATCGCCTTCGACGCCATGAACTCGAACACGTTCCAGGACAACGCCGCGACAACGCAGGGCGGCACCATCTCCTACAAGTTCGGCAGCCTGGCCAACGTCGACGAGGGGGCCCGCAAGGCGGCCATCGAACACAACCTCGAAGTCATCGAGCTCGGCGTGAAACTCGGATCGAAGGCACTCACGGTGTGGCTGGCCGACGGCATGAACCACCCGGGGCAGGCGAGTTTCCGCGGGCAATTCGAGCGCGTCGCCGACGGGCTCGCTGCCATCCACCGGGAGCTCCCCGAGGACTGGCTGATGTTCACCGAGCACAAACCCTTCGAGCCGGCGTTCTACTCGTCGGTCAACAACGACTGGGGGTCGTCGCTGCTGCTGGCGCTGGCGACGGGGGAGCGGTGCAAGTGCCTCGTCGACCTCGGTCACCACCTGCCCAACACGAATATCGAGCAGGTCGTGTCGCGCCTCGCCATGACGAATCGCCTCGGCGGCTTCCACTTCAACGATTCGAAGTACGGCGACGACGACCTCACCGTCGGCTCTATCAAGCCGTTCCAGCTGTTCCTCATCTTTCTCGAACTGCTCGACGTCGGCGGCGGCACGATGCCCGACTTGGCGTACATGATCGACGAGAGCCACAACCTCAAGGATCCGATCGAGGACTTGATCCAGGCGACCGATGCGATCCAGCACGCCCTGGCGCTGGCGCTGTGCGTCAACCGTCAGCAGTTGGCCGACGCGCAGGGCGACAACGATCCGGCGCGGGCCGCCGAGGTACTGCACCGCGCGTTCCGTACCGACGTGCGGCCGCTGGTGGCACAGGCACGACGACACAACGGCGCCGCCGTCGAGCCGTTCCTCGCGTACCGCGCATCGGGGTATCGCGCCCAGAAGGTGCAAGAGCGTGGGGCGGAGTCAGTAGCGACGGGACTGTAAGGCCGTGCGCGTTGCCGCCGTCGATCTCGGCGCCACGAGCGCACGCATCGCCATCGTCGACAGCGGCGACCCGGACCGCGTCGACGTCGTCCACCGTTACGCGCACCAGCCCGTCACCCACGACGACGGCACGTTGCGCTGGGACTGGAACGCACTCGTGGCCGAAGTGGAGCGCGGTCTTACGCTGGCGCTCGAGGCGGGGCCACTCGACTCGATCGGCGTCGACACCTGGGGCGTCGACTACGGCCTGATCGACGACGCCGGCGCGCTCGTCGCCGCGCCCTTCTGTTATCGCGACCCGCGCACCGACAGCTGGCACAGCGTCGTCGAGCGCCTCGGCGACAAGCTGCTCTACACCGACACCGGCGTGCAGTTGCTGGCGATCAACACGATCTTCCAACTGGCGGTGCACGATCGCGCCGAGCTGGCGCGCGCCGCCCACGTCTTGCTGCTGCCCGAATTGCTCGTGCATCACCTGACGGGGGCGATCACCGCGGAGATCACGAGCGCGGCGACGACCGGTTTGGTGTCGCTGCACACCGGCACATGGGACGAGGAGTTGTTCGAGTTGATCGACGTCCCGATCGGACTCATGCCGGCGATCGCCGCGCCGGGTACGCGTGTCGGTGCGTGGCGCGACGTCCCGGTGCACCTCGTCGGCGGTCACGACACGGCGTCTGCCGTCTTCGCCCGTCCCGGCGGCCGCGCCGAGGACCGGGCGTTCGTGTCGACGGGCTCGTGGGTACTCGTGGGCGTCGAGCGCGACGAGCCCTGTACGACGCGTATGGCCCGCTTGGCGAATTTCTCCAACGAGCGCGGCGTCGACGGCGGGTACCGCTTCCTCAAGAACATCACGGGTTTATGGCTGTTCGAACGCTGCCGCGACCAATGGCCCGACGCCTCGCTCGACCAGCTCGTTGCGGCCGCCGAAGCGGCGCGCGGCGGCGTCGTCGTCAACACCGACGACCCGCGCCTCGCCGGCGTGGCGAACGTGCCCAAGGCGATCGCGGATTTGACTGAGCTCGACGCCGACGATCGCGGCGCCGTGGTGCGTTGCATCTTCGAATCCATCGCCGCTGCCGCCGCCGGCGTGATCGAGCAGATCGGCCACGTCACGGGCACGCCGGTGCGGGCCCTCGACCTCCTCGGCGGCGGTACGCAGATCCCGTTGCTGGTGGCCCTGATCGAACGCGCCACGCAGCTGCCGTGCACCGTCGGTCCGGTCGAGGCCGCCGCGCTCGGCAACGCCCGGGTGCAGCTGCGGGCGCTGGCGCAACAGCGCCCGAACTGATCCTCGCTCTCCGAAACCGCTCTAAACGGACCGTCAAATCTCAACGATGCGCGAAAGTCGCGCGAGTTTCGGCGCGCGGTTCTCGTTGGACGCCCGATGCCATTCACCCTGGGGAGGCGGGCGCCGCTCGACGGAATCCGTGGGCTCGCTGTCGCCGCCGTCGTCGCGCTGCACGCCGGCATCGGCGTCAAGGGCGGCTACCTCGGGGTGCAGATGTTCTTCGTGTTGAGCGGGTTCGTCATTACCGCCGTGCTGCTCGAAGAGGCGCGGGAGACCGGCGGTATCAGCCTGCGGCAGTTCTACCTGCGGCGCGTCCTGCGCCTGCTCCCGGCGCTCGTCGCCGTACTGGCCTTTGTCGCCGCCTACTCGCTGCTCTTTCCGGGGCACGCGCCGCGTCACCAGGTGGCGCGCGCCGAAGCGGGGGCGATGTTCTACGTCGTCAACTGGGTTTACATCCACGTCGGCAGCAAGCCGTACCTGCTGGTGCACACCTGGTCGCTGTCGATCGAGGAGCAGTTCTATTTGCTGTGGCCGCCGATCGTCGTGGCGTTGGCGCTGCGCGGCGGGCGCTACCGCCGGTTGGCGCAGGTCGCGCTCGTTGGCGTGGCCGCGTCGACCGCCGTGCGCTGGGTGTTGATCGCCCACGGCGCCAGGCTCGACCGCATCTACCTCGGAACCGACACCCGCGTCGACGCGCTGCTCATGGGCTGCGCGGTGGCGATTGCGTGTTACGCCGGGTGGATGCCGCGGCGGCGGGCGACGCTGGCCGCCCTGCGCACCGCCAGCTTCGCCGGCGCCGTCGTCGTCGTCGCCGCCTGCTTGTGGTGGGGTCGCCCCGGGGTGCGCGACTACCACGGCCTCGGGCTCTCGTTCATCGCGCTGTGCACGGCGGCGATCGTCGCGGCCGTCGTCGTCATGCCGACGGGCGTGATGCCTCGGGTGCTGGCGTGGTCGCCGCTGACCGAGCTGGGCAAGATCTCCTACGGGTTGTATCTGTGGCACCTGCCGCTGTTCGTGATGTTCCGCAACGCCTTCCCGCACACGACCAACTGGATCGCCGTGCCGCTCATGACCGTCATCGCCCTCGGCGTCTCGCTCGTGAGCTACCACTACATCGAAGCGCCGTTCCTGCGGATGAAGGAGCGGCTGCGTCCGGCTCAGGTTCCGGTCACCGCCGTCGCCTGAGTTCCTACACTCGCGGGCTGTGACGACGCTCGCGTACACCGCCGGTCCCGTCGACGACTCGATCATGAACGTGACCGTCGGGGCGGCGCTGCGCCAAGCGGCGGCCAAGTGGGGCGACGCCGAGGCGCTGGTCAGTCGGCACCAGAACATCCGGCTCTCGTGGAACGACCTCGACGCGGCGGCCGACGAAGCGGCGCGGGGCTTGCTGGCGCTCGGTGTCGGCCGCGGCGATCGCATCGGCATCTGGTCGCCCACGTGTGCCGAGTGGACGATCCTGCAGTTCGCATCGGCGCGCGTCGGGTCGATCCTGGTCAACGTCAACCCGGCGTACCGCCCGAGCGAGTTGCTCTACGCCCTCAACAAAGTCGGCGTGCGCATGGTCGTCACCGCCCGGCAGTTCAAGACGTCCGACTACCACGCCATGGTGAAGGAGGTCCGCGGCGACGTGCCCAGCCTCGAGCGCGTCGTGGCTTTGGGCGTCGAGAAGACCGACGGTCCCGACGACCTGCTGTGGTCGGATCTGCTCGCCCTCGGGGCAACGGTGCCCGCCGACGCCCTGGCGCAGCGCGAGGCGCAGCTCGACACCTACGACCCGATCAACATCCAATTCACCTCGGGCACGACGGGTAACCCCAAGGGCGCCACCCTGACGCATCACAACGTGGTCAACAACGGCGCGGCCATCGCCGGCGTGCTCGGCTACACCACGGCGGACCGCGTGTGCATCCCGGTACCGCTGTACCACTGCTTCGGGATGGGCATCGGCAACCTGGGCTGTGTCACCACCGGCGCGACGATGGTCTATCCCGGTGAGTCGTTCGAACCGGTGGCAACGCTCAACACCATCGTCGACGAGGGAATCACCTCGATCTACGGCGTGCCGACGATGTTCATCTCGATGCTCGAGGCGCCGGAGTTTGCGTTGCTCGACACCAAGACGCTGCGCACCGGGATCATGGCGGGCGCGCCGTGTCCGGTCGAGCTGATGAAGCGCGTCGTCGACGAGATGCACGCGTCGGAGATGACGATCGCCTACGGCATGACCGAGACGTCGCCCGTTTCGACGGCGACGCGACGCAGCGACGGCCTCGACGTTCGCTGCACGACGGTTGGCACCGCGCTGCCCAACGTCGAGCTCAAGGTCGTGTCGCCCGACACCGGAGAGACCGTCGCCGTCGGTGAGAAGGGCGAGCTGTGCTCGAAGGGCTACATCGTCATGCCGGGTTACTGGGAGGACGACGCCGCCACCCGGGCGGCGATCGACGCCGACGGCTGGATGCACACCGGTGACCTCGCGGTGATGGACGACAACGGGTACTGCAACATCGTCGGGCGCGCCAAGGACATGCTCATTCGTGGCGGCGAGAACATCTATCCCCGCGAGATCGAAGAGGTGCTGTTCCAGCACCCGGCAGTGGCGGGCGTGCAGGTGTTCGGCGTTCCGGACGCCAAGATGGGCGAAGAAGTGGCGGCGTGGATCTCGCTGCGCGAGGGCGCGGCGGAGCCGTCCGAGGACGAGCTACGCACCTTCTGCCGCGAGCGCCTCGCCCATTTCAAGGTGCCGCGCTACTGGAAGTTCGTCGCCGACTTCCCGATGACGGTGACGGGCAAGGTACAGAAGTTCAAGATGCGCGAAGCCGCAGTTGAGGACTGGAACCTCCAGGACGCCACCAACATCGTCACCGCATAGCGCGCGGTTTCAGCCGCTCGTAGCGGGCGCCGCCCGGAATGAACCAGCCCGCCTTCTTGCGCACCGCCGGGTGCGGGTCGGCTTCGTGGGCGCGCCGCAGCGCCGCTGCCGCGTCTGCGTCGTCGTACATCCACTGCGCGATGACACCAACGGCCATCTGGCGCACGTGCTGATCGGGGTCTGACTCCAGGGCGCGGATCGCCGGCGGGAGTACCTCGCTGCGCTCGGGCAGTGCGCAGCCGCTTTCCTTGCAGCGGTCACACGCCAGCGAGTGCAGCGTCCACATCCGCACGTCCGGGTTGGCGTCGTCGATCATGGCGATCAGCTCGGGCCAGCTCTCCTCGTCGACGAGATGGTCGAGCACTTTGGTGCAGCCCACCCGGATGTCGTCGTTGTCCGAGACGAGACCGCGCCGCACCGCCGGGAGGGCGGCCGGCCCGCTGAGGACGAGGCGCCAGAACGCGTCCTTGGCGCGGTGCTTGACCGCCAGATCGGCGACCCAATTGTCGTAGGGCGTCACCGCACAACCGTTGCAAACCACGGCGTGGCCGGCCAGCCAATTCCGACGCACCGCGAGGACGCTCAAGCTGGCTATACGACCTCGTCTCGTAGTGGCGCCAGCACGACGCGCTGGAACACTGCGGCAAGCCCGAACCCGATCGCCGCGATGACGAAGGGGGCCCGCACCCCGAAGGCGTGGGCCTCGAAGCCGCCGAGGGCGGCGCCGATCGGGATCGAGCCCATGCCGAACATGCGATGGACCGAATTGACGCGGCCGAGGAGGTGATTCGGCGTCACCGTTTGCCGCAGCGACGTGGCCAGCACGCGCCACAACCCGTCGCCCAGCCCGATGACCACAAACGAGGCGATGGCGGCGCCGCCGTTGGGTGCGAGGGCCAGGCCGAGGGTGGCGAGCGCCCACATCCACAACATCACCGCGAAGCTGCCGCGCACACCGAAGCGACGCTGGAGCGGACCGATGAAGCGCTGCACCGCCACGGTGCCGACGGCGCCGGCGAGAAACAGCGCGGTGAACGTCGCCTTGCCGCCGTGCAGGCGTTCGAAGGCGTAGAGCACGAGCACGGCTTCGGCGGCGAACCAACAGATGTTGAGGCCGGCGATGAGGAGGGCGAGTCGCTTGAGCACGGCGTCGTGCCAGAGGTAGCGCACGCCGTCACGGATGTCGTCGCGCAAGCGGGCGCGCGTCGGCGGCGGCGCATGGTCGTAGGGCAGCCGTGCGGCGAGGATGACCGATCCGCCAAACGACACGGCGTCGGCGAGAAACGGCATCGACGGCGCGACCGCGAACAGCGTCGAGCCGATCGGGGGACCGATGAAGGTCTCGGTGGCTGCTTGCAACGCCTGCGTGCTCGAGTTGAACGGAACGATCCCTTCGGGGCCGACGACCACAGGAATCAGCGCCTGGGACGCGTTGGCATGCAGTACCTCGCCCGACCCGAGCACAAACGCGCAGGCGTAGAGCGCCCACACCCGCGCGTCGTGCGCCAGCACGAGGGCGGCGAGCATCGCGACCACCACGCCGCGCACGCTGTCGGCGAGGACCATGAGGAGACGCCGGTCGACGCGGTCGGCGACGGCGCCGAACGGCAACGACAACACGAGCCACGGGGCGCGGCTGGCGACGGTGACGCCGGCGATCGCCACCGCGTTGCGCGTCAGCGACGCGGCGAGCAGCGGGAAGGCGGTGAGGAACATGCCGTCGCCCGTCGACGAGATGGCGACCTGCCACCACAGGCTGCGGGCTCCGGTTCGCGGCACCCGCCGATTCTGGACGAGAGAATGACGGGGTGAATCCGAAAAACGCGGTGGTCGTGCTGCTCGACAGCTTGAACCGGCACATGCTCGGCGCATATGGCGGCGACGAATTCGCTACGCCGAACCTCGATCGGCTGGCGGCGCGCAGCGCGCGCTTCACGCGCCACGTCACCGGATCGCTGCCCTGCATGCCGGCGCGCCACGACTTGTTGGTGGGCGCCTACGACTTCCTGTGGCGCCCGTGGGGCTCGATCGAGTTGTGGGAACGGCCGATCACGGTCGACCTCGACGACGCCGGCGTCACCACCATGCTCGTGTCGGATCACCCGCACCTGTTCGAGACCGGCGGCGAGAACTACCACGTCGACTTCCACGCGTGGTCCTACGAGCGCGGCCACGAGGGTGACCCGTGGAAGACGGCGCCCGACCCGTCCTGGATCGGCACGCCGGCGTTGCCAGCGCGACGCCGATCCGACCGCTTCTACGACGCGTCGCGCACGTACTTCCGCGCCGAGGAGGACTTTCCCGGTCCCAAGGTGATGCGCGCCGCCGTCGACTGGCTCGACACCAACGTGGGGCGCCACGACCGCTTCTTTCTCTTCGTCGACGAGTTCGACCCGCACGAACCCTTCGACACGCCCGAGCCGTGGGCCAACCGGTACGACCCCGAGTGGGACGACGAGTTGATCATCTGGCCGCCGTACGCCACCAAGGCCGTCGAGCGGGGCGTCATCACCGAGCGCGAAGCCCGCCACATTCGCGCCAACTACGGCTCGAAGCTGTCGATGATCGACCACTGGTTCGGCAAGGTGCTCGACGCCTTCGACCGGCACCAGTTGTGGGACGACACCATGCTCGTCGTGTGCACCGATCACGGCCACTACCTCGGCGAGCGTGACCTGTTCGGCAAGCCGAACGTGATGCAGTACGAGACGCTCGGCCACATCCCGCTGCTCATCGCGTGGCCGGACATGGAGGCCAAGACGGTCGACGCGCTCACGACGACGGTCGACATCCACGCCACGCTGCGCGCCGTGTTCGGCGCCGATGCGCCGCACCCGACCCACGGCGTCTCCCTCGTGCCACTGCTCGACGGCGCGGGCGAGAGCGGCCGCGCCACCACACGGGACTGCGCCATCGGCGGCGTGTACGGCAACTGGGTGCAGGTAACCGACGGCCGTCGTAAGTACGCCCGCAGCGCGGTCGAGTCCAACTTCCCGCTGTCGATGTGGTCGAACCGCTGGTCGACGATGCCGACGCACTTCCGCAACGTCGGCCTGCCCAAGCCCGACCGCCGCGCCGTGCTCGACTTCATGCCGCACTCCGACGTCCCCGTCATCCGCCAACCGTTCCAGCCCGGAGACATGCTGCCGTTCTGGGTCGCCGGACCGGTCGACCGCCACCACCTGTTCGACCTCGACAACGATCCGGCCGAGACCGAAGAACTGGCGGGCGCGGGGAGCGTCGTCGAGAAGGAGATGGTCGACATGCTCGTCGCGGCCCTCGACGCCGTCGACGCGCCCCGCGAGCAGTACGAACGTCTCGGCGTCGGTTAACCCGAAATATCCGGGACCTCCCGGATGCGTAACAAAGCCCGTTGTCTTACGTTCTCCTCCTGCGGGGCACGCACAAATAACAGAGGAGCTTTCGGGTGGGACGACGCGCGAAGGCTCTCGGGGTTCTGTCCATCGTCGTGTTCGTGCTGGGGACGCATGCGCCGACGCAGGCCGCGGGGCCAAATGGGTTATCGCTGGGCATAAGCGGCGCCAATGGGACAGGCACCGCCGAAGTGCCCGGCGTGGCGTGTGCCGATGGCGGGTCGGGTGACAACTGGCACTACTCGTACGCCGCCAAGGTCCCTGCGGGAGTGTTCACCGCGACCCTGCCCGCCGACGTGCGCCTGGGTCTCAACCTGCACGCCGAACCCGACACGCTGACGCCGGCGCGGACGTATTCGCACGCCTTCCTGCTCCGTTCCGAAAGCGACACCTGGCTCACAAACGCCCACGGCGCGCTGCGCCTGGCCATGACCGCCGGCAGCGGCACGTGCGCCGACTCGCCCCTGGACTTCGACGGCACCACGGCGTCGGGGGCGGGCGCTTGGGTGGTGGCGGCCGGTACCGGCGCCTACCGCAACGCCTCGGGGAACGGGACCTTCGTCATGCGCGCGGCGGTCGGCCCGGGCGCCGACAACGCCTTCAGCCTGAACATGCTCGGGTCGATCGCCGTGCTGCAACCGACGATCAGCGTGCCCGGCGCCACCGCCCACTGGGACGGTTCGCTGCACCTCAACTACCTCAAGCGCGTCCTCACCGTCACCTACGCCGTCGCCAACACTGGGCCGGGCGACGCCTTCGGCGTCAACCTCATCGGCGTCGAATCGCTCACCCCGGGCGTCACCGCGCAGTTCGCGCCGGGCAGCAGCCGGCGCGTCGGCGACATCGCGGCAGGCGCCAGCCGGTCGGTCTCGGTCACCTACACCACGACGACGGCCAATCCACCCTGCGCTCTCCTCGTCGTGGGCTGCGTGGTGCAGGCCCGCCTCACGTTCCAGGTGCCCGACGCGCTCGACGTCAGCGCCGCACCCGCCCCGTCCATCGACACCGCGGCGACGGCGCCGCTGCTGCCATGACGCAGCGCCTGCAACGCCCCATCACCGCGGCCATTCTCACCACGCTCGGCATCGCGCTGGCGCTGGGCATGCTCGGCGACGGGCCGCGACTCAAGCGCGCCGTCTACGTACCGCTGCCGCTGTACTCGATCGACGCCGTGTCGGGCTCGCACCACGCCAGCCTGCTCAACCTTCCGCTGGGCCAGCCGGGCGCGCCGGTCGCGCCGATGCCGGTCGACGTGGACGGCGACCTGCTGCCCGACGTCGCCGTGTCGGTCAACCTGGTCGACATCGGCGGTGTCAACGTGCCGCCGAGCCCGCAGATTCTGGCGCCGACGATCCGCATCGACCGTCTGCTCACGGCCGTGCTGACGAACAAGCCGTCGCCGCCGCTGCGCATCACCGCCAACCTGCAACTCGTCGACGTCACCGGCGGCAACCCGGCGAGCACGTTCAAGTTCGGCTACGACACGGCGAAGAGCGGTTCTATCCCCGGAACGTTCTCCGCCGTCGTGCAGGGCCTTACGTCGGGATTCGACCCGATGACGGTCAACATCGACACCAAGGGCACCATCCGCGGCGCCGACCCCGGCCCGACGCACTACCAGGGCCCGCTCACGCTGCTCACCGGCTTCGACGAAACTGGTGCGAACCCGTCGACCACCGCGCTGCAACTGGCCTACTCGCCGTTCCCGAACAACGTGAGCGTCGGCCTCGAGTCGCTGCCCGACGGCGGGCGGCGGATCACCTACAGCCATGGCCTCCACACCGACGTCGACCTGACCACCACGCTCGACCAGGTCAGCAACCACGGCGACGACGTCACCCACATCGTCGGGCGCATCGACCGATTGCCGCGCAACGCCGTGCTCGACCTCAAGTCGGGTGCGGACTCGAGCGGGGCGTTCGCCCTCACCACCAACCCCGACGGCCGCCTCCCCGACGTCGAGGTCAACATGCACAGCAAGACCTCGGATCGGCTGCTCAATGCGCGCGCCGAGATCGACGGCGTGCCGAGCCATATCGAAGGCGAATGGGCGCTGCCGCCCGACACCGACCCGCAGGGCAAGGCGCGCCTGCGCTTCGAAGCACCCGACGGCATCGGCGCGGTCGAGGCGACCGTCAACGACAGCGACCACCCCACGCTCACGCCGTTCGTGCCCACCGAGTCGCAGTACGTGAACTTCCAGCAGACGAGCGACGAGAAGCTCATCACGGGGCGCGTCGAGAGCATCAGCCGCGTCGCCTTCGACGAAGTCGACCGCGGCTTCGACGCCAGCTTCCGATCCGTGACCGGCGGGCGGCCCCTCCAGCTGCACGCCAGCGAGCGCGGCGACCAGTTCGTCGAAGCGTCGAGCCTGATCTCGCAGCTCCCGAGCGCCATCGACGTCCACGTGCGCAAGGCCGGCAGCGACGAGACGGCTGATCCGATGAGCGTGACCTACGACGCCAGCACGCCGGTCGACGTGCAGGCGGCGCTCGAGTTCCACGACACCGACGCGGCGACGACGGCCGTGTGCGGCGACGCGTTCACCACGTGCGCCGACCTGCGCGTGCGTCAGGTGCCGTCTCATATCGAAACGCGCGTCGCCCAGGCGGGCCCGCAGATGAACGTCGACGTCGAGTTGCCCCAGCCCAGCGGCCAGGCGCCCGACATCGTGGCCGACGTGACCCACGGTGCCGACAACGGTGCCGCCGACGCCCGGCCGATCGTGGCGCACCTCGACGCCCTCGGCGTCTCCTCCGCCATGCACGCGGTGTTCACCAAGGGCGCCGACGGCACCGTCGAGCAGGCGAGCTTCGACACCGACAACCCGATCCAGGTGTTGGCGTTCTCGGTCGCCGACTTCCTGGCGGCGCACCGCCCCGCCGACATCCCGCCGTCGCTGCCGATCGACGGCAACGGCGCCCGCGTGACCGCGCGCGGGCGTGACTCCGGCGTGGTCGACTTCGAGGCGATCGGTCGCCTTGTCGACGTCGGCGGGTTCCGTTACTACGACAAGAACCTCTTCGGTCTCCACACCCAGGTCGGTGGCAACGCCGACCTCAACGTCGACGTGGACGCCCGCAACGTGGCCTCGAGCGCCGACCAGCGCGTTGACGTCGTTGGCCACGCCCTCGTGCACCAGGTGCCGTCGACGCTGGACATCTGCTTCCGCCCCGACGGGCTGTCGAATGACCCCGGCGACTACCCGGTCGACAACCCGACGCTTACGCCGTGCGTCGACAAGCAGCCCTTCGACCCCGAAGTGAAACTCGACAAGTCGCCGTTGTCGATCGCCTACCGCGCCAGCGCGCCCATCGACCACATCGAGGGCAACGTGCACGTGCGCGAGATCGGCGACACGCTCGCACAGGACCACGTGACCAACGGGTCCTTCGGCGCCGACGCGGTGCCGCGCGCGCTGAACGTATTCGTGCTGCCGCCGCGGACCAAGAAGAACCCGCTGGCGGCGCAGTTCGACACCGGTGGGTTCGACCCGCCGGGGAACCTGCACGCCCACTTCGAAGACCTGTGGGGCGACCTGCAGTGCGAGGACCCGCGCATTCCAGCCGAGGGGCAGCACGCCACGTGCGCCACGGTCACCGTGCCCGAAGCGCCGGGCAAACTGCGCCTCGACTACAACCCCGACCAGGCAACCGACAACTTCTCCGTCACAACCGATCGCCTCATCGACGTCAACGGACTGCAGATGTCGTCGGTCGAGCGCCAGGATCACAAGGACGCGCCGGCGACGGCCAACGTACTCGTCCTTACCGCCGACGTGCAGCAGATCGGCAAGTCGCTCACCGGCACGCTGCACGCGCCGGCCCTGCCCGACGACGCGCCTAAGACCGCCGAAGCGCCGCTGGCCGTCGACTTCACCGCCACGCCGCCGATCCACGCGATCGACGCCCACGTGCGCACCTACCTCGGTCCGGATCCCTTCGAGACCGACGGCGCCCCGGCGCAGCGCGCCGGGCTGCCCGCGATCGATCCGTCGTTCGACACCGTCACGTTGTTGCAGGCGGGCGACGCCCTGCGCAGCGACGTCCACGTCACCGACTTCAGCGGCATCGGCTACCGCACCGGCGTCGACACCGACGGCTTCCGCTACCCGTCGCACTTCGTGGACCTGCGCCTCGGCGCCGGCCGCAGCGTGCGCGCCTACATCGACACCGGCAGCGCCACGACCAACACCGAGAACGGCGCGGCGCGCGCCGACCGCACCATCGTCGACCTCACCGCGCAGAACCTGCCGGGCGACCTCACGGCCTGCTTCCGCGGCCAGGTGCCGGTCGACCCCGTGGCCCACCCCGACGCCGCGTCGTACTGCGACAGCGCGGCGGGCGACAAGGGTGCGTTCCAGTTGACGAGCGATACGCCCGATGGCGGAATCCGCCCGTCGGTTCACGCCTTCTTCCGCAGCAGCACCGACAGCGAAGCGAAAGTGATGTCCGGTCGCCTCGACGTCGACGCGCTGCCGCACGAGCTCGACGGCGTCATCGGCGACGGCAACGACGGCAATGATCAGATCGACGATGACACGACCGCCGTCGTCCAGGCGCTGCCGGACGCGCTCGGCACGATCGACGCCCACTTCGCCACCTTCGACATCAACGACGAGGGTTGGAGCGACGCCGATCGACCGTTCTTCCGCATGGCCCCGCCGAAGGGTCCGTTCCCGGTAGCCGACGTCGCCGGGCAGCAGGTCCAGATCGGTGCCAGCGGCGACGGCTTCGAAGCCCGGGCTCGTCTCGGATCAGTGGGCGGCGCTCCCGGGTCACAGCTCAAGAAGCTGTCGCTGTCGAACACGTACTGTCCGCAGCCCGCCGGCAAGGACGACTACCCCGACTACCGCGACAACCCGTCGTACGCCACGACGTATACCTGCGCCCAGCTCGACGTCCAGCCGATCGGCGGCGCCGATCCAATCGCCATCGGGCTGATCAAGGACAAGGCCGACGGCTCGCGCGTCGCGCTTCACGACGCCGGCCTGTCGAATGTGCCCGACCACGTGCAGGTGACGATGGTCGACACGTCGACGACCGTGCCGAAGGCGAACGACCCGAACGAACCACTGCGCGAACGTTGCGGCACCGTGGGCACGCGCGCCCGCGACGACAACGCCTGCTTGCCGCCGCAGCTGCGCTTCGACGCCACCGGCGCGCCGAACGCCGTGCTCTGGGGCGTGCTCGACAAGGGGACTGAAGGATCGATCGCCGGACTCGGCGGGGTGGCGGCGACGCTCGTACCCGACGACCAGCAGATCGACGCAACGCCGAATCAGAACGGCTGGTCGGATGGGACCACGTTCGAAGGCCTGCGCGCCAAGATCGCCACCGTCGGCACGGAGCCTGATCCCGCCGTGCGCGCCGCCCTGCGCCTACCGCTGCCCGGCTCGGTCACGGTGTACCCGGTGCAGTCGTGGCAGCAGGAGGTCAACACGCCCCGCCAGGGCGACACGCCGGCGATCGTCGGCAGCGGGCGCGACCTGCGCGTCGGCTACGTCGCCCGCACGCCGGGCGGCGCCGTGCAGGACCTCGGCCGCCTGGCGGTGCTCTACATCGACGACGCCGGCAACCAGACGCTGTTGACCGACACCGCGGCCGCGCAGCTGAAGCAGCCGGCGGGCGGCACCGATTACACGGACCTGCCTCCGTCGGCCATACCGGGCGAGCTCGACGTCACCGTCAACCTGCGGCGCCAGAAGGTATGGGGCAGCACGTTCGTGAACGTCGTCGGGCGCGTCAACAAGAACACCAACCTGCGCCTGCAGATGCAGAACGCTCCCGAGGAGGAGCCGAAGCCGACCAACATCTTCGAGTCGCTCCCGACGCTGCTCAACCAGCGCCCGGAGCATCCGCTGCGAGTCGACGCGTCGATCGTGAACCTGCCCGGGCCCGCGCCCGGGAGCGCGGACGACGGGTCGCCCACCTTCAAACTGCGCGCCGAGATGTTGCGCGCCGGCGACGCGCAACCCGGTGATCCGCCGCCCAAGCCCGACGAGTGCGGAGGCTTCTTCACCGACCACGGCTGCGTGCAGAACAACATCGCGCTCGACGACCTCCAGGCGGTGTTCAACTTCGCGCCACCGAACACCGTCGGCGCCCGCTTCGTGAAGGCGGTGTTCGAGCAGGACGGATCGACGACGGGCGTCGCCATCCAGGCATTCAAGGACGTGAACCCGCCCGACGACGCGACGCCCGACGGCATCGTGACGGCACAGGTGCTGGCCAAGCTCGACCCGTTCAACATCGTCCAGAACCAGGAGGAGTACGTCCTCAACATTCACACCGAGATCAAGTCGACGCTGACTCCGGTGATGCTGCTCGACCGCGTGTCGGACGTGAAGATTCGCGGCGTTGGTGCCAACCTCGGGGTGCAGCGCGTCGCGGGCCTGCCCGATAGCAGCGTGCGTTTGATTCCCCTGCTGCACCTCGATTCGCTGAACGCCAACGTGTCGCTCGACGTCTACATCGGCACGATTCCGCTGATAGGCGTGAAGTACATCGGCGGTACCGGAGACCTCGTCAACATGAAGTACTCGACCTGCGACGACAACCCGGCGCCCGTCACCAACCACGGCGACTACTTCAACGACACGTCGGGCTTCGCCGTGGAAGGTGCGCTCATCTCCGATCTCATCAGTGACGCTGCGCCCGACGCGCTAACGGTGCATCCGGGCGAAAGTGCCACCGTGCTCACGATGCCCGATGACGGGCTGGCGTCGCCCTTCGTCATCGACGTGCTCGGCTTCTTCCCGATCTCGCCCGCGGGCCCGCTCATGTCGATCGTCGAGCATTGGCAGCTGTGCAAGAAGGTGCCGACCAATGACCTCATCGGCCAGTTCCATCCCGGTGATCCGCTGCCCTTCGCCGGCCACGCGATTCCCGACGTGCCGCTGTCGAAGAACGTCGACGAGGGCGCCGGCGATCCGATCCCGGTCGTGCCGAGCTCGATCGAGGCCGGCCAGACGGTGACCGTCGACGGCTGCCTGAAGCGATACACGAGCCTCGATATTCACGGCACGCTCAAGACCGTCAACTGCGACACCCACCTCTTCGCCGACGACGTCCACATCTACCCCGGCGGCAAGATCGAAGGGAACAACAACGTCACTTTGTTCGCCGACAGCTTCACCGTCGACCCGGGCGGTCAGGTGGTGATGAACAAGGGCAACCTCGAAGTCGACACGTTCGGCGATCTCCGGGTCGCCGGCGCGGTCAACGCCAACGGGTCGTCGACGACGGCAGGCAGCACCAACGGCTTCGGCGGTGGCGGCCATATCGGCGAGGGCGGCGAAGACGGCAATCACTTCCCCGGTGGGTCGTCGTTCGGCAACATCGCGGCGAACGACCCCACGACGGAAGCCGGCGCCAATGGCAACGGACCGCAGCAGGCGTTCGTCCTGCCGGGCGGAGGGGGCGGTGCCGTCACGCTGAGCGGCAAGCACCTCGTGGTGAGTGGCGCCGTGACCGCCGACGGCACGAACGGACCCGATAGCCAGACGACCTATCCCTACGGCGGTGGCGGCGGCGGCGCCGTCGTGCTCATGGGCGAACAGGTCGACCTCGGGTCGGGCAGTGTGCACGCCAACGGAGGCAACGGCGGCTGCGGCGAGACCATCCCCGGCAACTTCGCCACCTACACCGGTGGCGGCGGTGGCGGCGGTGGCATCGTGAAAGTGATCGCCGGACTGCTCAGCGGGCCGACGCCGCCGACGCCGCAGCCCGGCGCCGGCAGCGACTGCAGTTCGATCGTGCTCGACCCGTCCCTGGCCCAGCCCGGGTTCCCCGGTCAGCCTGGTCTGGTCGAGGCGACGTTCGCCGGCAAGAGCGACCTCGATCCCTTCGCCTCGTACTGGCACAGCGGGGTCGTCAACGCCTACGTGACGGCGCAGGCGCCGACGAGCACCTTCACGGTGAACGTGTGCGGCTTCAAGAAGGACCAGCCGGACGGCACCGACCCGCAGCCGATCGACGATCCGCACGCCATGGACGGCGTCGGCCCGGCGAGCGACGCCAATCCGTGTGGCACACGCTTCGGCGCCCACATCCCGGTGCTCGGCGCGCTCCAGGTGACCAACGCGACGAGCGTCTCCCATGCCCTCGTGCAACTCACCAACATGACCGAGGGTGAGTGGGTCCTGTTCACCTCTGCCGGGTCGAGCAGCGTCGCCGGCCAGGCGTGCCCGCCGACCAGCGGGTCGCCGCCGAGTCAGTGCCGCTACGAGCCGGCGCCGTCGTTCGCCGACGACCTCATCGGCGTGGACAACACCGCGCCGGTCGTTACCGATCCGATCGTGGTGGGCGGCGGCCGCTGGGCGAGCGGCGGCGACCACTACGTGTCGTTCACCGGCACGCGTGACATCACCATCGCCACGAGCGCTGTCGACCAGACGGACAAGGCGAACCTGTCGTATTTGGGTTGCGCCGAGTCGCACGCCGACGCAAACGGGAATTCCCTGGGTGACTTCGTGCTGTCGAGTTGCGTCAACGACGGGCAACCTCATGAATTCCACCTGCAAACGTCGGGCGACGGCGCCAAGACGATCCGGGTGTTCGCCGTCGATCGCGCCGGCAACGTGTCGACGCTCGACACGACGGTGATCCTCGACCAGACGCCTCCGGGCAGTCAGTCGTTCATCAACGTGTTCCCCGATCCCGACGGTGCCAACGGGTGGTACAAGACACCGCCGAACTTCTCGCTCATCGGTTCTTTCGACGGGTTCAACAGCGACGGTAGTGAGGGCTCGGGAGGCAATATCCCGGCGTGGGCGTACCGCGTCGACGGCAACGACGAGAAGCCGTGCCCCGATCTCAACGTGTGCAGCGTGTTCGGCGAGATCCCGGCCAGCGGCGTCCACGTCGTGCACTTCACGCCCATCGACCGGGTCCAGAACCGTCTCTACGACGACAAGGACCCGGCGACGCCCTCGCCGATGTTCAACTCGGCGCCGATCAAGGTAGACCACGTGGCGCCGACGACGGCGTTGCTGTCGTCGCCCGCAGCGCCCGACGGCGAGCACGGCTGGTTCGTCACCGCTCCGTGGGTGACGTTCCTCGGCACGGACAAACTCGACGGATCCGGCCTGTCGGGCGGCACCGGCACTGGCATCTTCTACAGCGTGAACGGCAGCACGCCGACGGCCTACACCGCACCGTTCAAGCTCGGCGAGGGTGCGAGCACGGTGTGCTGGAGCGCGGTCGACGTCGCCGGCAACGCGGAGAGCCAGCAGTGCCAGACGTTCAACGTCGACACGCACGACCCGTCCGTCGCCATCGCGGCGGTGCCCGCCGCGCCCGACACGAACGGGTGGTACACCGCGAGCCCGACGTTCAGCGTGTCGTCGACCGACACGACGGCGGGTGTCGATCCCACGTCGCTCGTCGTGTCGGTCGACGGCGGACCGTTGTTCACGCCGACTGGTTCGCAGTCGATCCCCGAAGGCATCCACGACGTGCGCGCCCGCGTGCGCGACAACGCCGGGCGTTACTCGGCCGTCGCGCTCTCGACGTTCCAGGTCGACCTGTCGACGCCCACGGTCAGTCACCGCATCCTGCCGCCTGATCCCGCGCAAGCGGGCTGGTATCGAAGGTTGCCCCGCGTGGCGCTCGTCGCCAACGACGGCGACCAGAGCTCCGGCGTCGACCACATCGAGTACCGCATCGGTAACGCCGGCAGCTTCGTCACCTACACCGCTCCCTTCGAGCTGCCCGAGGGTCGCTCGACGGTGACCTACCGCGCCGTCGATCGGGTCGGGCACGTGACGCCCGACCACAGCTTCGGTGTGGCGGTGGACGTGACGTCGCCGGTGGCGAAAGCGCTCACGACTTCACCGCAAATCTGGCTGCGCCACCTCGGGCTGCTCGGGCTCGGACCCAAGAGCGTGAAGCTGAACTATTCGGTGATGGATCCGAAACTGCCAGGCCTTCAGGTCGAAAACGAACACCGGAACCTCCACGTGATCGTGATCGTCCACGACGCCCTCGGTGACGCGGTGCGCCGGATCGACGCCGGCACCATCGTGGTGGCGCCCGGTACGACGTACAACGGCTCCGTGCAGTGGGACGGCACCGATCAGAGCCTCACCGGGTTCCTCGGCGTCGGCACCTACTACTACCGGGTCATCGCCAGCGACGAGGCGGGCAACTGGACCGAAACGGGGGAGAGCCAGCCGTTGCAGATCGTGCTCTGAGCGCGTCCCGGCGCGCGAGGCTGTGGCCTATGGGCGACCCCTCGCTCGTCGGGCGCGACGCGCTCGTCGGACGCATGAACAACGCGGTGGCGGCCGCGTTGGCCGGGGACGGCCGCGTCGTGCTCGTCGAAGGGGAGCCGGGCATCGGCAAGTCAGCGCTGCTGGCGTCGGTGTGCTCCACCGCGGGCGCCCGCGGCGCCGCCGTCCTCGCCGGCCGCGGCGACGACCTCGAACGCCATCGGCCGTTCCGGGCGCTGGTCGACGCTCTCGGTCTGCCCGACGCCTTCGACGTCCCGGGCTATCGCGGTGCCGATCGTCTCGTGAGCGTCGTCGAGCAGATCGCGGTGCACTCGCCCGTCGTCCTCGCCCTCGACGACGTGCACTGGGCTGACGTCGACACCGTGCGGGCGCTGCGCATGGCGTGTCGCCGGCTGCGCGACCTGCCCGTCGCAATCGTCCTGGCATTCCGATCGGTGCCGCGGGCTCCGGAACTGGCGCGCCTGGTCGACGAACTGTTGCCCACGGCCACGTACGAGCGCGTCGGCCCGCTCGATCACGCGTCGGTCGTCGAGATCGCGGCGTCGGTCCTCGGTGTTGCGTGCGGACCGCGGCTGGCGGCCGACCTCGCCCGCGCCGGCGGCAACCCGCTGTTCTTGCACGAACTGCTGGTCTCGCTCGACGCCGACGGACTGGTGCACGCCGACGGCGAACTCGCCGAACTCGAGGGCGGCGCTTCGATGCCACCGGGTCTCGCCCACATGATCAGCCGGCACGTGTCGACGCTGTCGCCCGCCACGGTGGACTTGTTGCGGGTGGCGTCGATCCTCGGTCGTGCGTTTGCGCCGGGTGACGCGGCGCGCCTCCTCGAGCGGCCGGTGGCGTCGGTACTGCCGGACTTTGCCGCCGCCGTCGACGCCGGCATCCTCGCCGACGACGGCACCCGACTGCGTTTTCGTCACGACCTGATCCGTGAGGCGATCTATACGGGCGTCTCGCCGTCGGTCCGCGCCGCCATGCACCTCGACGCCGCTGTCGCCCTGCGGGCCGCGGGTGCGCCCGCGGGGGAGGTCGTGCCTCACCTGGAGCTCAGCACGGAGTTGGGCGCGGCGCACGCCCTCGACCTCGTGCGCGAGGTCGCCGAAGAGGTGCGTGACATCGCACCGGGCCCGGCCGTGCGGCTCTACGAACGCGCCCTCAGCGCCACGCGCGATCCCGCGGGCCGCGACGCGCTCCTCGCCGGTATGGCCATGCCGCTCACGGCCATCGGGCGGTTGGGCGACGCCGAGCGCATCGCCCGCGAAGTGCTCAACCGCACGCACGACGCCGGGCTCGGGCCGCGCCTGCGCGGTGCGCTGTCGCAGGCGCTGTTGCGCTCGGGCCGCAGCCACGACGACGTCAACGAGCTGGCGGCGCTGGCCGAGCGCCCCGACCTCGAACCTGCCGAACGCCTCGACCGCCGGACCGACCTCGCGCTGGCCCTCGTGCTCGACGGGGCGGCCGGGCGCGCCGCGGAGATGGCGGCCGCCAACCTCGCAGTCGCCGAGACGCTGACCGGCGCCGACCGGGTGCGGGCGCGCAACCTGATGGTGGCCACGCTCGCCGCGGTCTGTACCGGCGACGTGCCTTCGGCGCTGCGCCATGGCGAGAACGCCATGGCGGCCGACCTGCGCCTGGCGCGGCGCATCCCGGCCGAGTTCCCCTACGGCTTGGCGCTGCTCGCCGCCGACCGCGTCGACGAGGCCCGGCGCGCCCTCGCCGACGGTCGGCGGTACGAGTTGGAGGAGGGGGAGCCCACCGCGGCCACGATGCACCACTGGGCGCTGGCCGGGTTGGAGTACGTGGCCGGCAACTGGGACGACGCGCTCGCCGAGATCGAGTCGGGCGACGCCTTCGTGGCCGAGGGCGTCGGCGCACCGGTTGGCTTGTTGTTGCCCCGCGGCTTGGCGGCGCGTATTCACCTGCATCGCGGCGACACGGCGGCGGCGCGCGCCGAACTGGAGGCGGGGCGCGCTCGCTTCGCGTCGCACGGGCCTGAGGCGGGCATCGACGTGTTCTTCTGGGCGGACGCCACACGGCGGGCGGAGGAGGGCGACGTCGCGGGCGCCGCGTCGCTGATGCAGATGGTGTGGAACGCGCTGGGCGACGCCAAGTACTTCCTCGGCTGGTCGCTGATCGTGCCCGATCTGGTGGGTTGGGCGACGGAGGCCGACGATCCGAAGGTGGCGACGGCCGTGGCCGAGGACGCGGCGGTCGGTGCGGCACGCTCGGGCGGCGTGCCGAGCGCGGTGGCGGCGTCGCTGCGCTGCCAGGCGCTGGTAGAGGCCAATCCAGCGCTCGCCGAAAAGGCCGTCGCCCTGCTGGCCGACAGCCCACGGCGGGCGCAGTTCGCCGCCGCCGTCGAGCAGGCCGAGCCCCGCGGCGCCGCGCCGCGGCCGGCCAAGCGCCCGACGACAGGTTGGGAGGCGCTCACGCCGACGGAGTTGCGGGTCGTCGCCCTGGTCGCCCTAGGCCGCACCAATCCGCAGGTGGCGACGGAGCTGTTCGTGTCGCCACGGACCGTTGAAACGCACCTGTCGCACGTCTTCGCCAAGCTGGGCCTGTCGTCGCGCGTCGAGCTCGCGGCGGCCTACGCCCGCCGACCCTTGCAATAACTGAACCGTTCATTCATTATTGAGCCGTGGCGCGGGTGGCGGTTCCGAATCGGGTCGGCGGCATCGTCGACGCCGCCCTCGAGGTGTTCGGCCGGTTGGGCTATTCGCGGGCGCAGATGGCCGACGTGGCCGAGGCCGCCGGCGTATCGGTCGGCACGCTCTACAACTACGTCGAGGGTAAGGAGGCGCTGCTGCTGCTGTGCGCGCTGTACGCCTTCGACCCAGACGAGGCGACCAGAGGTCCGAAGCCGCTCACCGTGGCGTCGCGGCCGCGGTTTCTCGCCCAGTTGCGTCAGGCGCTCGACGACATCACGCAGCTGCCGGCGCTCGACGCCGCGCTGGCACGCCAGGGGCCGCCGGCCCACTTCGTCGAGGAGTGCACCCGCATCGTCGAAGAACTGTTCGACCTCATCGGCGACCATCGGCGGGGGCTCGACGCCCTCGAGCGCTCGGCTCGCGACATGCCCGACGTGGCCGCGCTCTTCTACGACAACGTGCGTCGAGGGCTGCTGCGCGACCTCACGACCTACGTCGCGCGACGCGCCCCGCAACTCGACGCGGCGGTCACCGCGCGCTGGATCGTCGAGTCGATCACGTGGATGGCGCGCCACCGCTTCGGCGATCCCGACGGCGGTCGGCTCGACGCCGAGGCGGTGCGCGCCACCACCGTCGAACTCATCACGCGTGCGATCTCCGGGGGAACCGCATGAACCGTCGTCCCGACATCGACAACCTGCGCTCCGCGGCGTGCTTTCTGCTGCTGGCGTTCCACACGGCGATGATCTTCGACTACACACCGGCGTATCACGTGAAGAACGCCGCTTCGTTCCAAGGCTTCGACGTGTTCGCCCTCTTCGTCCACCAGTGGCACATGCCGTTGTTCTTCGTGCTTGCCGGCTGGTCGATGGCCGCGGCGTTGAAGCGTCGCACCCCCGAGGAGGTTCGGAACGAGCGCTGGCGGCGCCTCGGCATCCCGCTGCTGGTGTTCGGCCTCACCGAGTGCGTTTTCATCGGTTGGATCGAGGTGCGTCACGCCCACGACCGGACGGTGGCCGCGAACGGGTCGCCGGTGCACATCGGCGGAGTCGCCGTCACGTGGTCACACCTGTGGTTCCTCGCCTACCTGCTGACGTTCGCGCTGCTGTACCTGCCGCACTTCGCCAAGGCGAACGCCCGCAGGGATGAGCCCGTCGTCACGCGGCGCTCCTTTGTTCGCTTCGTTGGACTCATGATCGCCATCCAGGTGCTGCTGCGCTGGGCGTGGCCGGGGCAGCAGACACTGGTGTGGGACTGGGCGAACTTCGCCTACTACTCGGCGTTCTTCATCGGCGGGTTCTACGTGGGCCGCTTCGAATCCGTCGACCGCCTGGTCGACGAGCACCGCGTCGTGATGCTTCGCATCGGGTTGGCGGCAGAGCTGCTCATGCTGCCGTTCTTCCTTCGCGTCGTCGTCGTGAACGACGCGTCCGACTGGCTGGCCTATCTGGTCGAAATGACGCTGTCGGCCGTGGCGGGCGTCGGCATGGTGATCGGCATTCTCGGGTGGGCGCGCCGCTCGTTCACCGGCAGCGGGCGGCTGCACGCCTGGGCGCGCGACCGTGCCTTCGGGGTGTATCTCGTCCACCAGGGGTTTGTCGTGGGCCTCGGAGCGCTCGTGATCGCGGCGTCGTGGCCCATCGCGGTGAAGTTCGCGGTGACGCTGGTGACGGCAACCGCCGCCACACTTGTGGTCAACGAAGCGCTACAGCGCATCGACTGGCTGGCGCCCGCCTTCGGCCGTGACCGCGCGGCTACCCGTCGCCGCGGAGCGCCGCGAACAACGGCTCTGCCAGGCTGAGCGGGCCGTCGGCAACGCGCACTTCCGTCGTGCCGTCCTGATCGGTCAACTCGAGCACGAGTCCGTTCTTCGAGGCGAACGATCCGCGGGTCACGACGAGGGTCGCGTCGGCGGCCGTCTTCACGGTGAGATTCGCCGCTTTGGCCGCCTGCTTGATACGGCGCTTGGCGTCGAAGGGCGCACCTTCGACCGAGATCACCCCCGGCTCGTCCTGTGGCGGCGCGGTGGTGTCGTCGGCCGCACGAACCGCCCCGGCGGCGTCGCGGATCGTCGTCCAGGCTTCGTTGACCCGGCGCAGTCCGGCAGCGGCCCGCGCCTGGACGCCCGGCGGCATGTCGGCGTGATGATCGGGGTGGTACAACGCCACGAGCTCACGCCAGGCGCGCTTGGCGCCCTCGACGCCGGCCGAGCGCGGCGTGTCGAGCACCTGCCAGGGATCCATGGCGCCACGGTAGCGATCGGGTGTAGCGCGCTTCGCGGACGCAGTCGAGCGTTACGCCGTGGCGCGGTAGCGGTGGACGGCGATCGGCGCGAAGACGGCGATGATGGCGGTCGACCAGCCGATGCTCTGGAGCAGTGGCGTCAGCGTCGGCCCGCCGATGCACAGCGCCCGGATGGCGTTGACGGTGAGGGTGACGGGCTGGTGGGCGCTGAACACCTGCAGCCAGCCGGGCTGGCTCGACAGCGGCACGAACGCCGAGCTGGCGAACACCAGCGGCGCCACCAGCGGGAAGGCGGCGGCCTGCGCCGCCTCGGCGTTCTTCATCGCCAAGCCGATGTAGGAGAAGATCCACGCCAGCGCGAAGGTGAAGTACAGCAGCAGCGCCAGGGCGGCGAGGAAGGCGAAGACGTTCGTGTGGATGCGGAACCCGACGGCGAAGCCGACGAGGGTCATGAGCGTGAACACGAACACGTTGCGCGTCAGATCTGCGATCGTGCGACCAGCCAGCACCGCCGAACGCGCCATGGGCAGTGACCGGAAGCGCTCGATCAGGCCCTTGCCGACGTCTTCGGCCAGCGCCACGCCCGTCTGGATCGAACCGAAGGTGATCGTCTGCACGAACACGCCCGGCATCAGGAAGTCGACGTAGGGATACTTGGCGAACTGGGCGCCGGGCGAGATCGCCCCGCCGAACACGTAGCGGAACATCAACACGAAGATGATCGGCTGGATGGTGGAGAACACCAGCACCTGCGGCACGCGCCGCATGGCGACGAGGTTGCGCCACGTGACGGTGATGATGTCCTGCGCCGCCCAGCGCGCCTTGTCGAGGCCCTTGGCCTCGTAGGACGGGATCGTCAGTTCGGCGGTCATGCCGCACCTCGCTCGGTCTCGTCGTCGGCGACCTCGGGGATCGCCTCGGCGGCGTGACCCGTCAAGCTCAAGAACACGTCGTCGAGGGTGGGTTCGCGCACGATGAAGCGCTGTGGCTTGAGCTTGGCGGCGTCCAGGGCGCGCACGAGAGCGGTGACGCCCTCCGCACCCGAGTCGATGCGCACCTCGACCGTGAGGCCGTCGACGAGCAGGTCGGCCGGGGCGTGCTTGGCGAGCGCCTTGTGGGCCCGCTGCGCCGTGCGGGGGGCGGCAAAGCCGATCTCGGCGATCGTGGAGCCGAAGCTCGACTTGAGGTGCGCCGGCGTGCCGCGGGCGATCACCTCGCCGTTGTCGATCACTGCCAGGTCCTGGGCCAGGCGGTCCGCCTCTTCGAGGTACTGGGTCGTAAGCAGCACGGTGGTGCCGTCCTTGACCAGGTCCTCGATGACGCCCCACAAGCCGTTGCGGCTGCGGGGGTCGAGCCCGGTGGTCGGCTCGTCGAGAAAGAGCACCGTGGGCCGGTGCACGAGCGCGGCCGCGAGGTCGAGCCGGCGCCGCATGCCGCCCGAATACGTGCGCACCGGGCGACTGGCGGCGTGCGCCAGGTTGAAGCGCTCGAGCAGTTCGTCGGCGCGGGGCTTGATCGTCGCCTTCGGAAGGTGGGTCAGGCGACCGACCATCCGCAGATTCTCGTAACCCGTGAGGTTCTCGTCGACGGCCGCGTACTGGCCGGCGAGGCCGATGATGTGGCGGACGCGTTCGGGTTCGTTGGCGCAGTCGACGCCGAGCACGGTGGCGCGCCCCGACGTGGGTTTGAGAATGGTGGTGAGCATTCGGACGATGGTGGTCTTGCCGGCACCGTTCGGGCCCAAGAGCCCGAAGACGGTTCCGGCCGGAACCTGCAGGTCGACCCCCCGAACTGCCTCGACCCCACCGAAGTGCTTCACGATCTGTTCTGTCGCGATAGCAGGTGAGTTCATGCCCGGCACCGTACCACTTGAAGGTTGACGAAGGTCAAATATTTACCGAGCAGAAAATTCGGTTAAGATCTGGTACGTGGCAACACCGGGTGACGAGGCATGGGCCGTATTGGCCGAAATCTTCATGAGTGACGAGAATCACTCGCGCTTCCACGCCGCCTGCGAGGCGATCGACGTCGGCCCGCCCGCCCTCAAGCTGCTGCTCGGTATGGAGCCAGGGGTGGGCACACCGATGCGGGTATTCGCCGACAAGTTGCGCTGCGACGCCTCGTGGGTCACCGCGCTCGTCGACGACCTCGAGGGCCACGGCTACGTCGAGCGCCGCATCCTGCCGACCGACCGGCGGGTACGCGCCATCGTCATCACCAGGGCGGGGCTAGCGGCCCAGGCCAAGGCCAGACGGGTGCTGCACAAGGCGCCGGCGTCGATGCACGCGCTCAGCGCGGCCGAGCAGCGCAAGCTGCGCGACCTCCTGGTGAAGATGCAGTCGGCGGCCAGCGCCCAAGAGGCCGCCGGTTAAGCGCACCCGCGCGGCCATCGCCGTCGGGTTCGACCGCGGCTGGCACGTCGGCGTGCAGCTCGCCGTGTGGCGCAACGGCGTTCCCGTCGCCTCGATCGCCGAGGGCATCGCCCGCCCCGGTGTTGCCATGACGGACGCGTCGCTCGTGCCGTGGTTCAGCGGCACGAAATTGGTGACAGCCACCGCCGTCATGCAGTTGTGGGACCGCGGCCGCCTCGACCTCGCCCGACCGGTCGCGGCGTACATCCCCGAGTTCGGGGCCCACGGCAAGGAGACGATCACCGTCGCGCAGGTGCTGATGCACACCGGCGGCTTCCGCTACCTGCGCGGTTCCGACGAGTTGTTCATCGGTGGCATCCCGCCGCAGGAACTGCTGGCGCGCATCTACGACGCCCCCCGGGAGGACGGCTGGGTCCCGGGCGAGCGCGCCGGTTATCACCCCGTCACCGGCTTTCACGTGCTCGGCGAGTTGGTGCGCCGCCTCGACGGCCGGGCGTTCGAGGACTTCGTTGCCGAGGAGATCTTCGAGCCCCTCGGCATGGCCGACTCGTGGCTGGCGCTGACCCCTGAGCGCGTGCGCGCCTACGGCGAACGCATCGTCGTGATGCACGACACCACGGGCGCGCCCCGTCCCATCCCGCGGTTCGAGACGGAGACAGGGTTCGGCTGGGTCGAGCCGTCGGGTTCGGGGATCGGGCCGATGCGCGATCTGGTGCGCCTGGCCGAGGCGCTGCGCCGCGGCGGCGAGCTGGACGGTGAACGGATCCTGTCGGAGCGGGCGGTGGTACAGATGACACAGCGCCGCCGGGCTGGGATGCGCGACGAAACCTTCGGCATGGTCATGGACTGGGGCCTCGGCGTGATGGTCAATTCGTGGCAGTACCAGCACAAACCCGCGTTCTACGGCTACGGCGACCACGCCGGCGCCGACGCTTTCGGCCACGGCGGGCGGCAGTCGAGCGTGGTGTTCGCCGACCCGGCGAACGGCCTCAGTGTCGCTTTCGCGGCGAATGGGATGCCGGGGGAGCCAGCGAATCACCGCCGCACGCAGCCGGTCCTGACGGCCCTGTACGAAGATCTGGAAATCGGCCAAGTAACCTGATCGGCCTCATGCCGCGTAATCGTCTGTTTTTCACCGCGCCCATCGTTCTTGCGGTGGTGATCATCGGCCTGTTCGCCATCCGGTCCCGGGGCGACAACGGCGCCAACGTCGACACCTCACAGCCGCGGGACTGCCCGCCCGTCGCCCGCGCCGACGCCGTCGCCACCAAGCCGGGCACGCCGATCTCGATCGACGTGCTGGCCAACGACACCGATCCCGACGGCGACCCGCTCGTGTTCCAGATCCTGCGCACCACCGGCGGCGACTCGACCATCGACGACGGCGGCACCCCGACCGACGCCAGCGACGATCGTGTGCTGTTCACGCCCGCTGACCCGGCGCCCGACTCGGCCACGATCGAGTATCAGGCGCTCGACCCGCAGGGCGCGGTCGGCGAGTCGACGGTGTCGGTGTCGATCAACGCGGAGGGCGTGTTGCCCCCAGGGGTGGAGTCCGATCCCGTGCCGGCGAACGCCAAGTCGGGAGCGGGCCACTGCAGCGGGGGCACGACGACGACGGACAGCACCGACGTCACCGTCACCGGCGAGACCACCACGCCCGAGAGCACCGACGTGACGATCGAGGACCTCGGCGGCTCGACGTCGAACTCGAAGTCCTCCAAGTCGCACACCACCACGACCCGCCACACGACGACCACGCGTGGTTCGACGCAGACGACCAAGGCGCCGTCGACCACCGAGCCGCACACCACGACAACCGTGCACACCACGACGACGCAGCCGAGCGGCCCCACGACGACGCAGAGTCCGCCGACCACCAACGGCAACTGCGGCGACGAACCCGATCCGAAGTCAGATCCGAGCGGCTACAGCGACTGGGTGCACTGCACCTACGGTCGCTAGCGCGGCTTCGTCCTAAGCCACTTTTTGGCGGCCATATCGCGACGACGTCGTGAAATGGCCGCCAAAAAGTGGCGCGGAAAACGGCGGCGGTCGTGGCCGCCGCGGCGGTTACCGCGTGCGCTGGTGCGCCGTGCGGGTGCCGTACCCGCGGCCACCCCGGCGGGTGAGTGGTGGTCGCCGGAATGCGGCGGGTCGGTCACCGCTCCAGGGCGCCGACGGCGCCCACACCAGCGCGCACAACGCCAGCAGCACTTGGTCGTAGTTGACTCGCCAGCCGGCGAAGTCGCGCCAGGCCACCTCGCGGTCGGCCTTCAGCGGCACGCCCGAGTCGGCGAGGCGTTGCAGTGCCACGTCGTATTCGGCGCGCGTCACCGCGATCGGATCGGTGGGCGCCGGGTTGTGGTCGTAGGTGATGTCGAAGTAGTCGGCCACGTGGCGCAGGGCGAGGAAGCCCGAGCGGATGCACAGCGCGGCGCGCGGCTCGTAGGGAACGTCGACGCTGGACAACAGCAAGCTGGCGGTGTCGAGCACGGCGCCCGACGCCGTGATCCACGAATGGTCGGGCAACCCCGAACGGAAGTGGGCGAGCGAACCCATCGACGTGTGGCTCTCCTCTACGTCGACGAACCACTCCTCCCAACCGCTCCAGATCTCTTCGGTGCGATCGAGGAAGTCGATGCGCTGGAATCGCACGATCATCTCGACGGCCGACGGTGGTGTGCCGGCGCGCACCGACAACAGCGACACTTCACGTTCGCGTCGTTGGTAGGCGGCGTAAATCGTCGGTAGGTAGGTGATGAGGAGGGCGACGAGGCCAAGGCCGAGGGCCGCCTCGCCGAACGACAACACGCCGGCGAGGAAGCTGCGGGCGGGGAACGTGCCGAGACTCGTCACCGCCGAACCGCTGATCTCGAGCGAGCGGCGCACCGTTGTGTGGTCGAGGGACCAGTAGAACGTGCCGAAGCACAGCCACAACAGGAAGATCCAGATGACGGGCAGCAAGAGCAACGCACTGGGGGCGTAGGCGCGCATGATGCGGTGCTGCGTGGCGTGATCGCGGCGGCGGGCGACAGCGACGAAGGGCACGCGCAGGGCCAGGAACACGGCGCGGGTCAACGCTGTCGGCTCGTCGCGCGGGACGACGAACGAGCGCACCGCCGATACGAGCGTGCGTACGAGCACGAAGGCGCCGATCAGCGCGACGACGATGCGAGCGGCGATCACGCTGCGAAGTTTTGCCACGCGGCGCGCGCCGCGTCGCTCATCTTCGCCAGCGTCTTGGTGACGATGCCGTCGAGCTTCTCGGGATCGGTGCGCTGCGCGAACTCGGTGAACTGCGACTCGAGGAACACGAGGCACAACACGTCTTCATACGTTTGTGCCTCGTCGTCGGTGCGCAGGTTGCGCTTGTGCATCAGCGTCGCGACGCGCGCGATGGTTTCGTCGTCGTAGCCGGCGGCGCGCATGGCGTCGGCCGCGTGCTGCGCGGCGACGTCGTAGAGGTGCGTGCGCCACTTGAGGTAGCCGGCGCGACCTTCGGGAAAGGACGCACGAGGCGTCTCCCAGCGGCGGAGGTGATGGGCCCGCACGGCAATGCGCAACGCGTCGGACGCGTCGGGTGAAAGTGTCGCGAGCCACTGCGACGCGAGCTCGCCTTCGCCGAGGGCCCACGGACGCGAAGACCCGCGCACCACGAGGGTGCGCGGGTCTTGCGCGTTGGCGGCGTCAATCGCGTCGAGCGCCGCCTCGAGATTCACAGAGGAGTGTTTACCTCAGGCCCATCTTGCGGGCGCAGACCGGCCACTGGCCCCAACCCGAGCGCGCCTGGAGCGCCTTGGCGACGTTGAGTTGGGTGTCGTACGGGTAGTCGACGGGGCTGCCAGCCATGCCCATCGAGTGCCACGTGGCGAGAGAGAACTGGAAGGCGCCGAAGTACTTGCCGCTCCGGCTAACGGCGTCTGGACGACCTCCGGCCTCACACCAGGAGAGGCGGATGAACGTGTCGTCGTTGATCGGCCCGACATAGCGGGGCCGCACTGCGGCTCGGGAGGCCCGAGGGGGAATCGTGGGGGGCGGCGGAGGTGCCGTCGTGGTTGTCGTGGGGGGAATCGTCTCGGCGCTGACCGCGGAGGCCAGGTGGACACGTTGGGTTCGGGGAGTGGGTGTCGTGCTCGCACTCGGGAGTGCGCGACACCCAAGACTGATGTAGCCGGAAAGACCGAGAACGAGCATCGCCCCGGCCAGTACGCGTTGGAACATGGTTGAACAAAGTCCCCTTCGATAGGCAATAGGAAGGCGGTGGGGGGAAAGAACCAGGCACGCGAGCGAACAGAACGTTCGGGGAAGCGACAGCGGAGCACCCAGCCCACCAATTCTGTAGAAGCACCAAGCGCTAACTACAGCCAGCGTTGTTTAAACGGTAGCTAGCATTGTACTACAGGGGTGTAACACGACCAAGCATTCAACGCTCAACTCGGCCCTGAGCAGGCAGAATGCGCCACCCGCCCACCCTGTCTCTTTGGGAGGCTCGCTACGCTCGCCTCCATGCTCGTACCGCTGACCGTTGGCGACTTTCTCTACCGGGGAGCGCTGGCCTATCCCGACCGCACCGCCGTGATCGACGAGCCCGGTATTCCGGGCGCGTTGGGCTCCATCACCTTCGCCGAACTGGAGTCGCGGGCCCGCGGCCTGGCGCTGGCGCTGGAAAAGATGGGCGTCGACCAGGGTGAGCGCGTCGCCATCGTCAGCCCGAACTCGGCCAAGTTCATGATCACGCTGTTCGGTGTCAGCGCGTTCGGCCGCGTGTGCGTGCCCGTCAACTTCCGCCTCAACGCCGAGGAGGTCGCCTACATCGTCGAGCACTCCGGGGCGACGGTCCTGCTGATCGACCCCGAGGTCGAACCGGCGCTTGCCGGGGTGCAGTGCAAGCACCGCATCGTGCTCGACGGCGTCGCCGACGCCGAATTGTTCGCGCCCGCACCCGCGGGCGCGCAACCCAAGGCGTGGGAGCCCGACGAGAACGCGACCGCGTCCATCAACTACACGTCGGGTACCACGGCGCGCCCCAAGGGCGTGCAGCTCACGCACCGCAACATCTGGCTCAACGCCACGACGTTCGGGTGGCACGCCAGCGTGTCCGATCGCGACACCTACATCCACACGCTGCCGATGTTCCACTGCAACGGATGGGGCATGCCGTACGCGCTCACGTCGATGGGTGTGCCGCAGGTCGTGCTGCGCAAGGTCGACGGCGAAGTGATCCTGTCGCGCATCGAGGAGCATGGCGTGTCGTTGCTGTGCGGCGCGCCTGCCGTCGTCGCCGCCATTCTCGACGCGGGAACGAAGCGTCGTGACGCGGGCGCGACCGTTCCGGGAGCGGGACGCGGCGTGCGCATGGTCGTGGCCGGCGCCCCGCCGCCCACCAAGACGATCGAACGCGTCGACACCGAACTCGGCTGGGAGTTCATCCAGATCTACGGGCTGACGGAGACGTCGCCGCTGCTGGTGATGAACCGCGCGCCGTCGGAGTGGGACGCGCTGTCGCCCTTCGAGCGCGCCCAGAAGCTCGGCCGCGCCGGCCTGCCGACGATCGGCGTGCGCATGGCAACCGACGAGAACGGCGAAGTGCTGGCGCGGACCAACCAGGTGTTCGCCGGCTACTGGGAGCAGCCCGAGGAGACGGCGAAGGCGATCGTCGACGGGTGGTTCCACACCGGCGACGGCGGCTTCATCGACGACGAGGGCTACACGGTCATCGCCGACCGCAAGAAGGACGTGATCATCTCCGGCGGCGAGAACGTGTCGTCGATCGAAGTCGAGGACTGCCTCTTCCAGCATCCCGACGTCGCCGAGGTCGCCGTCATCGGTGTGCCGGACGAGAAGTGGGGCGAGACGATCAAGGCCCTCGTCGTGCTGCGCCCGGATGCCTCCGTCGACGAATCCGGCCTGATCGAACACTGCCGCTCGAAGCTGGCGCACTTCAAGTGCCCGACGTCGATCGAGTTCCGCACCGAACTCGCCCGCACCGCCACCGGCAAGCTCCAGAAGTTCAAGCTCCGCCAGCCCTACTGGGAAGGCCGCGAAAAACTCGTCAACTGACGCGCCCCCACCTTCTGTGAAGGAATTTCCGTCCTGTAGGCGGACGATCCTTCACAGAAGGCGGAGGGAGGCGAGCATGTCGTCGACCTGGGCCCGCAGGTGGTTGAGGTCGGGGCCACGGAGGCAGGCGTTCATCGTGTAGGTCGTCGTGCGCGCCGCGTTGTGGAAGCGGACGGTGATCTCCTCGTCGCCGATGCCGGGACACCCGTTGCGGCGATACGTCTTGTGCGCCGGCTGCCCGCCGACGCGCAGGTTCTCCTTGGCGACGCGCCCGTTGGGCCCGTCGTACCAGGCGACGAGGACCGAGTTGCGCGGCAACGTATCGATCGGATCGGCACACGAGCTGGCGTGACACGGATCATGCAGTGTTGCGTCGCTGAGATACGTGACTAGATGCGGCTCACTGGCGAACGCTTGCGCCTTCCAGGTACCGGGCGCACGGAAGGTGAGGCCGTGACCCGTGAATGCCGTCTGCGACGGAGCATGCGTGCACGCCGCCAGCACGACCAGCGCCGCGGCCACGCGTCTCACGGCTTCTTCCAGATCGTGAGTGGCGCGAACGGCACGGCATCTGCAGGCGCGTCGCCGTCGTTGAACCAGTCGGTGGTGCCGTCGGCGAGGCGGTACCACCGCGCGCGGAAGAGCACCTCGAAGCCGTGGGGGGCGAGGTCGAGGGTGGCGAAGCTGTCCTTTACGGAGGCGCCGGGGGACAGGTCGATGCGCGCCAGAAGGGCGTCGACGTTCACGTGGGGGTGCAGCGTGACGGCGTCGGGGTAGAACTCGGCGGTGCGCCGCGGCGCGTACCAGTAGGTGTCGGTGAACCGACCGCCCACGCCGCCCTGCTCACGGCACCATCTCGCGTTGGCGAGCGCCGCGGCCGCAGTATCGGCGAGCGTCGCGGCGGCGCGCATGTGGTCGGTCAACTGGGCCAGCGACACCGCCGCGTTGCGGCCACTGGTCGACGGCATCACGTAGGCGGGCCGTCCACCGAATGATGCGGGTTGCACGCCGATCGGCGCCCGCCGGTCGACGGCGGTGCGAAACGCGGTGATCGACGTGAACAGCACCGCCGACGGCTTGTAGCGCCGCACGAGCGCGTCGACCTCGAGCGCGCCCGCCCGCAGCTCGTCGCGCCCGAGCTTGGCGGCGTCCGCCTCGACGCGGGCCACGAAGTCGGTGAAGCCGATGCGGTCGACGCGCAGCGCGTGCTCCGGATCGCGGTCGACGCTCACCAGCCCCGCCGCTTGCGCCGCCGACCAGAAGCGGTTGCCCTTGCGGAAGTAGCCGATGCCGGCGCCCGCCGAGGCGGGCGACGGGTTGATGCCGCAGACGAGCAGCCGTAGGCCGCGGGCGACGCGGTTAGGAAGCGGCCGAGTACTCGCCACAGTCACGGCAGCGCGCCACGTAGTGCGCCGGCGTCACCCGCACCGTCATCCGCCGGCCGCACTGGGGGCAGAAGCGCGGCGGGTCGAGGGTGCGGGCGCACTGGTTGTCGCACAGCTCCAGCCGTCGCCCGCAGCTCGTGCAGTGACGCCGCTCCATCACAGCGCGGCCGACAGCGCCCCCACCGGCATCTTCAGATCCTCGAGCATCTGGAGGTCCTGCTCGGCGGAGCGGCCCAGCGTCGTGAGGTAGTTGCCGACGATGAGGGCGTTGATGCCCGACGTCATGCCCATCGCCTGCAGGTCACGCAACGTGACCTCGCGTCCACCGGCGAGGCGCAGAATGACCGTCGGCAGCGCCAGGCGCAGCAACGCGATCCACTTGATGGCGTCGAGGGCGCCGACGAGCGGACGCTCCGACAGCGGCGTGCCCGGTCGCGGGTTCAAGAAATTGACCGGGACCTCGGCCGGTTCGACGTCGCGCAGCTGCCCGATGAGTTCGAGACGCTGCTCGTCGGACTCACCCATGCCGAAGAGGACGCCGCAGCACAACTCCATGCCCTCGGCGCGAATCATCTTGCACGTCTCGAACCGCTCTTCCCACGAGTGGGTGGTGACGATGCGGCCGAAGAACGACCTCGCCGTCTCCAGGTTGTGGTTGTAACGGTGCACGCCGGCGCGGCGCAGGCGCGCCGCCTGCTCTTCGTCGAGCACGCCGGCGGACACGGCGACCTGCATGCCGGTGCGCTCGACGATGATCGGCGTGACTTCCTCGAGCCAGCGCATCACCTTCTCGTCGGGGCCGCGCAGCGCCAGCACGAGGCAGAACTCGGTCGCGCCCGTTGCCTTCGTCTCCTCCGCTGCGGCGATGACTTCCTCGATCGACAGCAGCGGCGTCGCCTTGACCGGCGAGTCGAACTGGGCGGACTGGCTACAGAACGAGCAGTCCTCCGAGCAGCCGCCCGTCTTCACCGACAGGATGCCTTCGACCTCGACCATCGGCCCGCACCACGCCAGCCGCACGTCGTGGGCGAGGGCGGCGAGGGCGGCGGTCTGTTCGCTCGGCAAGGCGGCGAGGGCGGCGAGCTCGTCCATCGTGAGCTGGCGGCGCTCGTCGAGCAGGGCGGTGGCGGCGGAGGCCAACAGGGCGCGTGCTGCGGTTGTCACGCGACAAACGCTAGATGGCGGCGAGCATGACCGCCGCTTCGGCGGCCGAGGTCACCACCGTGAACTTGTCGTGGCCGGCGAGCCAGGCGCGGTTCTCGACGTGGAGACCGTTGCCGGAGTCGTAGCGGTTCAGGAACACGATCGGCGGGTCGGCGAACGCGGCGGCGGCGCCGCGCACGGCGTGGATGACGCCGAGCCCCGCATCGGCTACGAGCAAGACGGCGTCGGCGCGCAACTGGGCGGCGAAGTCGCCGACGTGCAGACCGTCGCTCGCCTGGGGCGACCACGAGCCGCCGGCGGTCTCGACGAGGGCGACGTCGGCCGTCGTGAACGATCGCTTCGTCTCGAGCACGAGGTCCGAGATGCTGAACGGGTCGCGTCCGAGGGCGACGGCTGCCATCGGCGGTGCCATCGGCACGGGATACCAGCGGTGCTTGGGGCACACGGCCTCGGCCGCTTCGCCGCTGGCGGCGCCGAGGACGGACGCGTCAGTCGACGTGTCGGTCTCTTCGAACGACTGCGCCGGCTTGCGGGCGATCACCGTGTGGCCCTGCTCCCGCAACGCGTGGATCACGGCGGCGCCGACGAACGTCTTGCCGATCTCGGTGCCGGTCCCGGCGACGACGACGACGTTCACAGCTGCGCCAGCGCGGCGATGAGCCGGTCGATCTCGTCGTCGGAGTGGGCCGCGCTCAACGCCACCCGCAGCCGCGACGTGCCGGGGGCGACCGTGGGCGGCCGGATCGCCGGAACCAGCAAGTCCCGCTCGGCCATGAACGCGGCCGCGTCGAGGGCCGCCTGCTCCTCGCCGAGGATGACCGGCACGATGGGCGACGGGTGTCCCGGACGCACCCGGGCGACGTGGTCGCGCAGCCGCGCCACCAGCGCCTCGCCTTCGGGGGATCGCAACACCGCGAGCGCCGCCCGCGCCGCCGCGGTGTCGGCCGGCGTCGACGCGGTGGTGAAGATGTATGGCCGCGCCCGGTTGACCAGCAGGTCGCACAGCGACGCGCTCGACGCGACGAACCCGCCCAGAGAACCGAGCGTCTTGCTCAGCGTGCCGACGCGCACGTGCGTGGTCTGCAGCGCGACCTCGGGGCCGAGCACGGCGTGCGCCTCGTCGACGACCAGCAGCGCGCCGGTGTGGGTGCACAGCGCGTCGAGCTCGGCGAGCGGCGCGACGTCGCCGTCCATCGAGAACACGGAGTCGGTCACGACGATGGCGCGCGCGGCGCCGGCGACGAGCGACGCCGCGTGCTCGACGTCGCCGTGGCGGTACACGACGACCTCGGCGCGCGACAGTCGGCAGCCGTCGATGATCGACGCGTGGTTCAACTCGTCCGACACGATGCGGGTGTTGGCGTCGCCGAAGGTGGTGAGCACCGACAGGTTCGCCTGGTAGCCCGTCGAGAAGAGCACGGCGCGCTCGGTGTGCTTCCACTCTGCGAGGTCGTCTTCGAGCGCGTGGTGGTCGGCGCGTGACCCGACGACGAGGCGCGCCGATCCCGCGCCGGCGCCGTTCTTGTCGAGGGCGTCGTGGGCGGCGGCGATGACCGCCGGATGCTGGCTCAGTCCGAGGTAGTCGTTGGAGGCGAAGTTACGGATGCCGTCGCGCGGTACGGGGGCGCGCCAGCGGTCGGCGCGCCGGATGGCGTCGAGCTGGGCGTCGACCCACTCAGTCCAAGGCATCGATGGAGGCGACCAAGGTGTCGACGATGCGATCGATCTCGTCGGCGGTCGAAGTGAGGATCGGCATGAGGACGACGACGTCGCCGAGCGGGCGCAGCAGCACGCCGCGACGCACCGCCTCCGCGCATGCGCGCCGACCCCAGCGCAGCCCGTCGGCGGGCGGCGCCAACTCGACGCCCACCATGAGTCCCTGCTGGCGGACGTCGCGCACGTGTGCATGGGCGCGCACGGCTTCGAGTCGCGTCGCCAGTTGCGCGGCACGCGCCCGCACGTTGGCGAGGACGTCCCACTCGGCGAACAGATGCAAGTGGCGGCGTGCCACGGCGGCGCACAGCGCGTTCCCGGAGAACGAGTGACCGTGATAAAGCGTGAACTCGCTGAGGTCGGGGCCGAGGAAGGCGTCGAACACGGCACCGCTGGCGACCGTCGCCGCCATCGGCAGGTAGCCGCCGGTGAGGCCTTTGCCGATGCACATGATGTCGGGCGTGATGTCGCACTGCTCGCTGGCGAAAAGCGTGCCGGTGCGGCCGAACCCCGTCGCGACTTCGTCGGCGATGAACAAGACGTCGTGGTCGCGGCACGCGTCGCGCAGGGCGCGCACGCCGGCGGGCGGCGATAGGCGCATGCCTTCGGCGCCCTGCACGAGGGGTTCGATGATGACGGCCGCCAGCGTCGACGCGTTGTCGCGCACCATCTCCACCGCGGTGTCGAAGGCTCCGGGCTCGTCGACGCGCGGCGCCCGTAGGACGGGGAAGCGCAACGGGTCGAACACGTCGGTGCCGAAGCCGCCTGACCCGACTGAAAGCGAGCCGATGGTGTCGCCGTGGTACGCGCCACCGAAGGCGATGTAGGACGACCGGCCGGCGACTCCCCGATTGGTCCAGTACTGAAAGGCGATCTTGAGCGCTTGCTCGACGGCGGCGGCGCCATCGCTGGCGAACAAAAAGTGCGGGCGGTCGACCGGCAGCACGGCCGCCAGATCCTCCGCCAGTTCGACGGCGGCGACGTTGCCGTTGCCCAGCAGCGTCGAGTGGGCGACCTTGTCGATCTGGTCGCGCAGGGCAGCGTCCAACTCGGCAACGTGGTGGCCGAGCGTCGTGACCCACAGCGACGAGATGGCATCGAGATAGCGGTTGCCGTCGACGTCAACGAGCTCGCGGCCCTCGGCGCGCTCGACGATGACGGGCTGGTTGTCGGCGTAGGTCGACATCTGCGTGAACCCGTGCCACACCACGGCGGCATCGCGCTTGACCCAGTCGTCGTGTGCGCTCACACCGCCAAGTTAGGGCACCTGGGTGCGAATGACCTCAGCGACCGCCCGGGCGCCGCGCTCGCTCACCGTGATGGTGAAGTGGTTGACGTCGTCGACGAGGATGTCGCGCAGCATCGGGTACTCGGCCACCATTTGCGCGGCGACGGCGTCGGAGTAGAGCGGCTCGGCGTTGAGGAGGCCGCGCGGCGCCCGCAGCCACGGCATCGGCCGCTGCACCCGACGGAACAGCAAGCCGCCCTCGCCCAGCGTGTCGGCGCCGTCGGCGCGAATGGCCTCGACGTTGCAGCCCGACCGCAGGTTGGGCGGCTCGCCCACGATGTCGGCCATGACGTAGGCCTCGATCGTGTCATTCCATTCCTGAAGCGACGGATGCTGCTTCCAGAACGCCAGCCACGCGTCCTCGCTCTCGAAGGTCATCGACAGCCGCTGCATCGTCGGACCGAGGATCTGGGTGAGCACCGCGTCGATGTCGGTGCCCGCCGGCGCCTCGGCGATCGTGACGCCGCCGTCGACGAGCACGAGGCCGGCGACGCGGTCGGGGTAGTCGACGGCGAACGCGGCGGTGACGAAGCCGCCCATGCTGTGGCCGACGATGGTGGCGGTGTCGACGCCGACGTGGTCCAGGATGGCGACGATGTCGCGGGCGTGGCTGCGCATCCCGTAGGGACCGGGGAGCGAAGCGCTGCCGGCGCGGCCCCGCAGGTCGGGCGCCAGCAGGGTGAGATCGGACAGGTGATCCGCCACCAGCGACCACGTGTGGTGGTTGGCAGTGATGCCGTGGATGAGCACGACGGCGGGCGCGCCCTGTGCGCCTTCGTGGACGCCGACGTTCAGTTCGCCGCCGATGACCGGCACGCCGATAGTTTCGAAGTTCATGGTGTCTGCTTTCGTGCGGGTGCCTTCTTGGCGACGGCCTTCTTCTTTGCGGGAGCGGCCTTCTTCTTTGCCGGCGCCCGCCGTCGCTTCGGGGCGAGCAGTTTTCCGATCCCCAGTCGCTCGGTGAGCATTGCTCGGTCGAGATCCTTGACCGGCCCGGACCAAGCGACGGTGCCGGTCTGCAGCAGCGTCACCGTGTCGACCAGCTGCAGGGCCGCCGACACGTTTTGTTCGACGAGCAGCATCGTGACGCCCGTCTCGGCGACCGAGCGCAGCGTGGCGAACACGTCCTCCACCACGATCGGGGCGAGGCCGGCCGAGGGCTCGTCGACGAGGATGACGCTTGGCTCGTTGATGAGCGCGCGGGCGACGGCGAGCGCGGCCTGCTCGCCGCCCGACATCGTCCCCGCCGCTTGGGCCCGGCGCTCGTACAACTTGGGAAAGCGATCCCACATGGTGGACAGCGATGCGGCGTAGCGCGACTTGTCGCGCCGTCGCAGCGTGTAGGCCCCCAGTCGCAAGTTCTCCTCGACCGTCAGATCGGGGAAGACCTGCCGGCCCTGCGGCACGTTGCCCATGCCGCGGCGGACACGCGCCTCGGGTGGGAGATGGGTTATGTCCTCGCCCCGCAGCCGGATGCTGCCGCGCCAGGCCGGCACCAGGCCGGCGATCGCCTTCATGGTGACGGACTTGCCGGCGCCGTTGAGGCCGAGCACGCCGGCGATCTCGCCGCGCCGCACGGCCAGGTCGATGCCGAAGAGGATCTGGCTGGCACCAAAACCGGTTTCGAGGCCGGAGACCTCGAGGACGGGATCCGTCATACCGCACCGCCGAGATACGCCTCGACGACGAGGTCGTCGCGCACGACGTCGGTCGGCGAGCCGTGGGCGATGACGCGTCCCGCAGCCATCACGTAGACGTAGTCGCACGTCGCCATCACCAGCGGGATGTTGTGCTCGATGAGCAAGACGGTGCGACCGAGCAAGACGCGGAGATCGATCAGGCGCGCCGCCAGGCTTTCGGCGGCCGCCGGCGACATGCCCGCCGCCGGCTCGTCGAGCAGCACCACTTCGGGCGCGCCGAGCAACACCGCGCCCAGCTCGACGATGCGTTGCTGACCGATCGACAGGTTGCCGACGGGGGTGCGGGCGTAGCGCTCGAATCCGAGCGCCTCGATCGCCGCTGCGGCGCGCTCGCGCAGCTCGCGCTCACCGCGGGCGACCGGCGGGGTGTACAGCAGCGCCGAGAACGGGTCGTAGCCGGCGACACTGTGCTGGGCCAGCAGGAAGTTCTCGGTGACCGAGAGGTCGCGGACCAGACCAATGTTCTGGAACGTGCGGCCAAGGCCGGCGCGCGCCCGGCGCGCCGCGCCGTACAACGAAACGTCGTTGCCCAGCAGGTCGACGCGCCCCGAGTCCGGACGGCGGCGACCCGACAACACGTCGAACAGCGTCGTCTTGCCGGCACCGTTCGGGCCGATGAGTCCCACGATGCGGTTGCGCGGCACGACGAGCGACGCGTCGTCCACCGCCACAAGACCGCCGAAGCGGACCTGGATTTCGGTGCACTCGAGCACGGCGCCGCCGATCTCGAGATGGTCGTGGTGGTGGCCGAGCGCGGACGGTCGCGGTAGCACCGGCAACGGCGGCATCGTCGTGAGGTTGACGGCGTCGACGCGAGCGCGCTCGCGTCGCTCGTCGAATAGCTGCCGCAGCGTGCCCGCCAACCCCGACGGGTTACGCGCCATCGTGACGATGAGTACGAACGCGCCGATCACGAGGTCGTAACCGAGGACGCGATTGCCGAACAGTGTCGGCATGACGACGGGGAATAGCGCGTAGAAGGACGCGGCGGATAGCACGCCGACGCGGCTACCGAGGCCGCCGACGACCACCACGACGACGAGCAGCAGCGACTTCTCGAACTGGAACGACTCGGAGTTCACCGTGCCGACGAGGTGGGCGTACATCATTCCGGCAATACCGGCCATGGCGCCTGACAAGGCGAACGCCCCGAGTTTGTACGCCGTCACCTCGACGCCGAAGCTGGCGGCCACCGACTCGTCGGTCTTAATCGCCCGAAAGGCCCGTCCGAGCGTCGTGCGGGTGACGTTGGTGTCAAACCACCACACCAGCACGAACAACGCCACGAGCACGCCCAGGTAGTCGCCGTTGTTGGTGAAGATGAAGTTGTTCACCTGCGGGCGGGGGAGTGCGATGCCCGCCGATCCGCCGCCGATCGAGCGCGCCCGGAAAATCGACTCGGTGAGGGCGAACGACAACGCGATCGTGACCACTGCGAGATACAGCCCGCGTAGCCGCAGCGCCGGGAGGCCCACGAGAAACGCCGCGGCCGCGCCTGCGAGCGCCGCGGCCGGAAGCGCGACGAGGAACGGCAGTCCGAGGCGTGTCGCCGGCGTGAACCACCCCGACATGAACGCGCCGACGCCGAGCAATGAGTACTGCCCGAGGCTGACCTGCCCGGCGTAGCCCATCAGCAGGTTGAGCGACATGGCCGCCGCGGCCAACGCCACTCCGGTGCCGATCACGAACGCCGCGTATTCCGTGACGAGGCCGAGGTGTACGAGCGCCGGCGCGACCAGTGACGCGGCGGTACCGACCACGATGACCCGCAGACCGGGGCGATTCTTCAAGTGTTCCTCACAAACAATCCGTTCGGGCGCACGAGCAACCCGACAAGCAGCAAGACGAACACGGCCAGTGTCTTGGTGCCCGGCAGTGATGCGTTCTCGAACACCCGCCCCGCACCCGCCTCGACCAGGCCGACGAGCAAACCACCGGTGAACGCCCCGGGTAGCGACGTCAGCCCGCCGAGGACGGCGGCTGCGAGTCCGAAGAGGAACAGGCGGCTCACGGCGCCGGGGGAGAACGCCCCCAGCCCCGGTGCGATCAGGAGACAGCCGATGGCGCTCATCGCCGCGCCGGTGCCCCACACGAATGCGGAGACGCGGTTGACCGGCACACCGACGAGCCGCGCCGCGGCGCTGTCTTGCGCCGCCGCGAGCACGCCGAGGCCGAAGTCCGTGCGGCGCAGCAACACCGCCAGCGCGATCCCCACCGCGAGCGCCACGGCCAACGAGATGATTTGTGTCGGCGAGACGACGACGCCGGCGAGGCTCACGCCCCTTCCGTTGATCGGACCGCTGATCGAGCGGGGCTTGCTGCCCAGCTTGAACACCACCAGCTCGACCGACGAGATCAACAACAGCAACCCGACGGTGGCAACGGCCACCGCGACGCGGGGCGCCTCGCCCATCGGTCGCACGACGAAGCGCTCGAACGCGACGCCGATCAGGGCGGCAAAGGCCACCGCGGCGACGGCACCCACGATCCACGGCGCGTGGTGGTCGACGGTCAACCACGTCGCCACGAACAGCCCGGCCGTGCCGACTTCACCTTGCGCGAAGTTGAGCACCTTGGTGCCGCGGTATACGAGCACGATGCCTACGGCGAACAGCGCGTAGATGCTGCCGGCCAGCACCCCGAGAACGAGAACCTGTCCCATCTACAGCAGGTGTTCGACGCAGGTGTTGGTGTTGCGCCAGTTGACCGGTCCTGACGGCGACCGGTACGTCTCCATCGCGTTGACCTCGAAGCCGCCCACGCGAGCGAAGCCGGGTCGCGTGAAGTCGACGTCGCACGCCGACGAGAACGGGCGCGACACCTTGAGCGACGTCATCACGTCGACCAGTTTGTTGCGCGTGCAGTTCGGTCCGCACCGCTGCAGCATGAGAGCGAGCCCCTTCATGCCGGTCCAGTTGAGGAACAGCAGGTCACCGGCGAGGCCTGACAACGCCGCGTTCGGCCGGTACTTCTTGTACTCGGCCTCGAACTCCTTCATGTCGTCGGCGTAGCCGGCGAAGGGTCCGCTGTAGTCCCGATACGAATACGCGGGGTACATGGCAACGCCCACGAGCGGCGGATTCAGCGCGTCGTTGTTGAGCGTCTGGCTCGTGAGGTTGAACGGGAACAGCAGGAACTGCGGGCTGTAGCCCTGCGCCTTGCTCTGCTTGACGATCTGCGTCGAGGCCAGCGCGTTCTCCCACAGCCACACCACCTGGGCGCCGGCGTTGCGCATCGACAACAACTCCTGCACGTAACTGCCCTGGTTCTCCTCCACGGCGCGCTCGGCCACGACGTCGATGCCGTACTTCTTGGCCACTGCCTTGAACGACGTCACGCCCGGCTCCCAGTTGGGGCTGTTGCGCTTGATGATGCCGATCTTCTTGCCCTTGAAACGCGTCGCCGCCAGTTCCGCGAACATCTCGCCCAGCTTCTCGGTCGATGGCAGCGCGGTGAAGCTGTAGCGCTGGTTCGCCGTGCCTTCGACCGTGGCGGTGTGATGGAGGTAGAGCATGTGGTTGGTCTCGGCCCAGTTGCGCACCGCGGGAATCTGGTCGAAGCCGATGCCACCGAGGAGCAAGAAGATGTTCTTCTGCTTGCAGGCATTGGCCGCTTGCACCGCGGTGTCGGGCTTGTAGTTGTCGTTCTCGTAGGTGGCGATGACCTTGCGCCCGTATATGCCGCCGGCGTCGTTCACCGCACTCCAGAACACATTGAGGTCGTCCGCGCTGGTGTTGAACGCGGCGCCGTAGGTGAGCGCGGCGTGGGCGCACAGCGTGATCGAATCCTTGGTGATGCCGATGGTGTCTTCGTTCGGCGTGAACAGCGTCGAGCGCACTGGGCTCGTGTCGGGCGCCACCAATGTCGTCGCCGTACTGGTAGCCGTGCCGGGCAGGGCTGGCAGCGTCGGTGACGTGACGCCGGCGAGCGGGTCGCCGCCGTCGGTGGTCGACGACGTAGTGGACGCGTCGGTCGTCGCCGTCGTCGCCGTCGATCGGCGTCCCGCGGCGACGTCCTGTTTCGGCAGACGCGCACCCGTGCACGACGTCAGCAGCACCAGCGCGACCGCGGCGCTCAGCTTCCGGATCATGGCTCCCCTCCGGCCATCCTCAAAGCGAATGTTGCGTACGTGTCGGCGACTTCGTCGACGGTGTACTCGCCGCCCGGCATGAACCAGTTGGCGACCCGAATCCCCATGCCGCCGATGGCGGCGGCGGCGAGCCAGTCACCACCGGCGGCGTCCAACAGCAGCCGGGTCGACGCGTCGCGGATCTCCAGCACCGGCGCCGCCAGGTCCGGCGACAGCGCGTGCAACTCGGCATTGACGACGACCGCCAGCCGTGGATGCTCGGCGTGCCACCGCACGTGGGCCCGCACCAACTCGGCGAGACCGCGGGCGGCGCGCAGGCGCTCGTGGTGGTTCTCGTGCCCGATCCGCACGAGGTCGGCGAGGATTTGTTCCTTGGCGTGGTAGTGGGCGTAGAGCGTCGCCGAACGGATCCCCGCGGCCGTGGCGATGTCACGGATCGACGCTCCGGCGAAGCCGACTTCCGCGAACAGCCCGAGTGCGGCTTCGAGAATGCGCCGCCGCGGCCCCTCTGGCCCCGCGCCCTCCGGCAGCCCGCCTTCGCGAGCCGACAGACGGCGAATCTCCTGTGCGACCTCCAACGGTTGCCCCCTACCGATCGATCGGTAGGGGCAACGTAGCAGCGCGACGGATCAGAGGCGAGCGTCGGGTGTCGCCGCCGCGGCGAACACTTCGCGCCACGCCGGCAGGTCGGTGCCGAGCGCTTCGAGCGACTGGTCGGCGTCGGCGGCCTGGTCGACGGCGTCATCGGTGCGCAGGGCGCACGCCACGCTGGCGCGCACGAGCAGCGCCGTCGCTTGCGCCAAGGCGTCGGTGGTCTCGCTGGCGCGCTTGACGACGTCGTCGGCGACGACGAGCGCGCGGCGGTCGTCCATCTGCGCGAACGCCAGCGCCTGTGCCGTCTTGGCCAACTGCACGTCGAGGTATGTTCCGCCTTCGGCTGCCAGCGCGGCGTCCGCCGCCTCGAGCGCCAGCTTCGGTTGCCGGTCGGCTGCGGCGGCGACGGCGAGTGCGCCGTACGCATAGGCGCGCTGGCCTTCGTTGGTCGCCTTGTTCGCGGATGTTTCGAGCAGCGTGCGCGCCCGAGTCGCGTCGCCGCTGAGCAGCGCGTGCACGCCGCGTAGCACCGTCATCTCGTGGTCGGCGACCGTACCCATCGACGTCAGCGTCTGCGCGGGGTGACCGAGGGCCGACGCCAGCATCTCCGGCTCACCCAGTTGAGCCGCGACGGCGGCCGGGATCGGGCCGTAGCCAATGGGGGAGTCCGCTTCCTCGCGTTCGAACAAGTCGCGGAGCAACGCCGTGGCCTCGTCGATGCGGCCCACGGCGACGAGGCTGCGCGCGCGCGTGGCGTGGGCTTGCAGCAATCGTTCGTTGTCGCCGATGGCGCTGAACAATTCGCCAGCCTCGATCGCCGGGCTGATCGCTTCGTCGGGCTTGCCGGTGAACAGCTTCACGCTCGACAGCAACAGCAGGATCATGCCGAGCGCCCACTTGTCGTTGCGGTCGCGCTCGTTGGCGAGGATGTTCTCGGCGAGTTCGCCGGCTTCCTCGAACCGGCCCTGGAACATGCGGACGAAGCCGAGCATGCCGCGGACGAAACCGAGCCCGCCGTAATCGCCGATCTCGACAAAGGACGCCTCCGCTTCGTGCAGTCGCGCGTCGGCTTCGTCGAGCAGGCCCTGGTTGAAGCTCAGCCAGGCGCGGTTCTGCAACGCCCACGCTTCGCCTTGGCGGTCGCCGATCGCTCGGAAGGCGGCGAGGGCGTCGTCGAGCATGCGGTCGGCTGCCGCGTTGTCGCCGGCGAAGAGATAGGTCATCCCCATGAGCCGCAGCGTCTTGGCTTCGGCGGCCGCATCGCCGATCTCGCGCCACAGCTCGAGGGCATGTTCGAGCGCGCTGATCGCGCCTTCGCTGTTGCCCGCGCTCGTGCGCAGGTCGCCCCGGAGCATCTCGACTTGCGCCCATTCCGCCAGCTCGCCTTCACCGAGGTCGGCCGCGACCGCTTCGACATCCGCGAGGCCGCGATCGACCACGCGCAGCGTGGCGTAGGCGCTGCCGCGGGCGAGCAGGACGCGGTGGCGGTTGGCCCGGTCCTCCGGGTCGAGCAGTTCGAGGGCGCGGTCCAGCAAGAAGATCGAGCCGGCGTGCATGCCGCGGCCTTTGGCCGCCATCGCGGCACGTTCGATGGCGCGCAGCGCCCGCGGTCCGATGTCGGCGGGCACGCCGGTGATGTCGCCGAGCGACTGCCGCAGCAGCGCGGCTGTACTCAAGTGGTGCGCGATCGGTTCGAGTTCGTCGTCTTCGCGCCCCAGGCTGCGCCGGCGCTCCGCCATCCACACGCCGATCGCGGCGTGGCGCCGGGCGCGATCGGCCTTGGTCAGGGTGTCGTAGGCGACTTCGCGCACGAGTTCGGAGCGGAACGACCACGCGCCGGCGTCTTCTTCGAGCAGCTCACGGGCGACGAGTTCGTCCAACGCGGCTTCGTCGAGGGCGCGGCCCCGCGACTGGGCGAGTACCGCCAGCGCGTCGACGCGTCCATCGCTCCCGATCACCGCGGCATCGTCGAGGATGTCGCGCGCCGACTGGTCGAGCCCGTCGATACGCGCCGCCACGAGCCCGCGCAGGGTCGCCGGCAGTTCGCCCACCGAGTTGCCGGCGTCGCTCAGCAGCCCCGCGAGTTCTTCGAGGAACAGCGGGTTGCCCCCCGCCCGCTCCATCACCAGCCGCACGACTTCGTGCGACGCCTCAGATCCGAGCAGCGACGACAGCAGCTGGCCGGCGGCCACCTCGTCGAGGGGATCGAGGTGCATCGCCACCGCGTTGTGCCGACCCGGCGGCGGCGACCACCGCTTCTCGAGGTCAGGCCGCGCCGTGGCGAGCACGAAGACCGGCAAACCGATGGCCCGCTCGAGCAGGTCGTCGATCAGGCTGAGCACCACGTCGTCAGCCCAGTGCAGTTCGGCGAGACCGATCACCAACGGTTGCTGACGGGCGAGGCCTTGAATCAACGCCTCGATCGAGCGACGCACCTCGGAGGGCGCGCGGGCTGGATCGATTCCGCCGAGCGCGTCGGCGTCACCGAGGACGTACATGAGCCCGCTGACGAGGCGATCGAGCTCGGGGTCGTCGTCCTCGAGCCGTGACACTTCGGCGACCTTGACGCGGACGCGCCCGCGCACGCTCGCGTCGACGAGATCACACGTGGCGTCGAGGCCGACGGCTTCGCGTACCGCTTCGGCGACGGGCCACCACACGTTGGCTTCGCCGTAGGGGACGCACCGGCCTTCGAGCACGAGCGCGCCGTGTTCGCGCTTGGCCATCTCGGCGGTTTCTTCGGCGAGGCGCGTCTTGCCGACACCTGGCTCGCCGTACATCACCGCAACGCTCGGGCGGCTGCGCGCCAGGCTCGTGGCCATCACCGCGCGCAGCAACGCAACCTCACTGTCGCGACCGACGAGGGGGCTGCGGCGTTGCGACGCGCGTCGTCCGGGCATCGCCAACGTGGCGGTGGCGCGCCAGCGCGGCACGCGTTCTTCGCGTCCGCGCGCCTGCAACGGCTCGAGCTCTTCGTACGCGATGACCCCGCGCGTGGCGGCGTAGGTCGCCGGACCGACGACGACCGTGCCGGGATCGGCCGCAGTTTGCAGGCGACTCGAAACATTTACCGCGTCGCCCATCGCGGTGAAATCGCCGCCGGCGCGCATGCCGCCGATCAACACTTCGCCCGTGTTGACCCCGACGCGCAGACGCACCGCGGCTTCGTTGTCGGTCGCAAGCTCGGTGACGGTGCGTTGCATTGCCAGCGCGCAGCGCACGGCGCGTTCCGCGTCGTCCTCGTGCGCGATGGGCGCACCGAAGATCGCCATCAACGCATCGCCGATCGTCTTGTCGACGCGGCCGCCGTGGCTGGTGACGTCGACGGCGAGGCGGGCGAACCACGAGTCCACGAGGTTCTTGACGTGTTCGGGGTCACGGGTCTCCGACAGCGTGGTGAAACCCACGATGTCGGCAAAAAGCACCGTAATTACTCGTCTTTCGTCGCTGCGAGCGGCCAGAGCGTGCCCGCAGGACGGACAGAACCGAGCGTTGTCAGGGGCACTGGCAGCGCAGCTCGGACACGTCACTGGGTCAAAGGTAGTTGGTCGTCGTCACGCGGTCTCCAGACGAAAACGGGGAACACCTTCGACAACATGGAGCATTCCCGGAAGACCCAACCACTCGATCGGTTCGTCTTGCATCGCGCTGCGCAAGCGAACGGTGTGACCCTTCGCCGCGCCACTCGCGATCGCGAGTTCGATGACAACCACATCGTTTTCGTCGCGCGACACGTCGGTAACAACGCAGTCGTATTCACCATCGTCGAGCATCGACATGCGCGCAGTGTTGCGCGTAATGAACGCGCGCGCGTTGCACGCGCGCGACGCGATGCTTGATTTCGCATGCAAAACAGTTGAAACTTTTTACGTTTCGGCAACAAGGCCGAGCATTTGCATCCCACACACATGAAAGGGCGGCATTTCATGGCTGTTGCCAAGAAGGCACCCGCTAAGAAAAAGGCCACTGCCAAGAAGGCTCCTGCGAAGAAGAAGGCAGTAGCCAAGAAGGCACCGGCAAAGAAGAAGGCAGTAGCCAAGAAGGCGCCTGCCAAGAAGAAGACAGTTGCAAAGAAGGCGCCCGCGAAGAAGAAGGCCGTAGCGAAGAAGGCGCCTGCCAAGAAGAAGGCAGTAGCCAAGAAGGCGCCGGCCAAGAAGAAGGCCGCGGCCAAGAAGGCTCCTGCAAGGAAGAAGGCAGTAGCCAAGAAGGCGCCTGCCAAGAAGAAGGGTCCGGTTCGCAAGACCGCGGCCGCCAAGCGCAAGACGACCGCCCGCAAGGCACCGGCTCGTCGGCGTTAACCAAACGACGCAGTAGTCGAAGAAGCGGCGACTTCGGTCGCCGCTTCTTCGCGTCCGCGGTCGTTACGACAGGTCCGACGGTTCGTCGACGTCCCACGCCAACGACGCGTCGTGCACGATGCGCAACCGCAAGCCACGGGTGATCGCTTCGGTTTCGTGACGCAGACGCGATCCGTCTCCGTAGGCGAAGCTGAACGCGACATCGGTCGGTAGCGCCAGCACGTTGCTGCCGTTGCCGTGACGATCGGGCACGATCGTTACGCCGTCGAAGTCTGCGACCCAGGCGAACGGTTCAGGGCTTTTGAGATCGGCGTGGGCGACGATCACCCTGCCGAAGCCGTCGGCGGCGACCGCGGCGCGACCAGCGTCGGCGGCGGCGTCGAGGCTGCCCGGATCGGCGACGACCTTGGCGTCGTTCTCGCTGGCGAACGCGATCACGTCGTCGTCATTGGTCACGACGTACACCGGGAGCGGGGCCGCGGCGTCGAGCACGCGCTGGGCCAGCGTGCGCGCCAGCGCGGCCCGTTCGCCGTCACTCAGCACCCCGGCGAGGCGTCCCTTACCCGCGCGAAAGCTGCGGATCGGCACGACCACGGCAACGCGTTCCACGCGGCGCAGTGTAGGAATACTGACCATGACCCAAGAGACGAGGCAGCGGGTAGCGGTGATCGGTGCGGGATCCTGGGGCACGGCGGTGGCCGCGTTGAGCGCGGCGAACGCGTCGACGGTCTTGTGGGCTCGCCGGCCCGAGCTCGCCGAGCAGATCGCCAAGGAACACCAGAACGGCGACTACCTCGCCGGCTTGCCGCTGCCCAACTCGCTCGAAGTGACGAGCGACGTCCGCGCCGCCGTCGACGGCGCCGACGTGGTCGTCATGGGCGTGCCCTCGCACGGTTTTCGCGCCGTTCTCGACGAGTTGCGCCCGAGTCTGTCGCCCGGCGTTCCCATCGTCAGCTTGTCGAAGGGCATGGAGCAGGACACGCAGTTGCGCATGACCGAAGTGATCGCCGACGTCGCCCCCGATCACCCCGCGGGCGTGCTCACGGGTCCGAACCTCGCCAAGGAAGTACTCCAGGGCTCACCCGCCGCCGCCGTCGTTGCCTTCGCCGACGAGTCGGTGGCCGAGGGACTCCAATCGGTGTTCTCGACCACCACCTTCCGCGTCTACCGCAACGACGACGTCGTCGGCTGCGAAGTTGCCGGCGCGCTCAAGAACGTGATGGCGCTCGCCGCCGGCATGGCCGACGGCATGGGCTTCGGCGACAACACGAAGGCGGCGTTGCTCACCCGCGGCCTCGCCGAGTTGACACGTCTCGGCGTCGCTCTCGGCGGCAATCCGCTCACCTTCTCGGGTCTCGCCGGCATGGGCGACCTCGTAGCGACGTGCATTTCGCGTCAAAGCCGTAATCGTCACGTCGGCGAGCAACTTGGTAAGGGTCGCAAGCTCGATGACATCATCGCCGAGATGAAGATGGTGGCCGAGGGCGTGAAGACGGCGCGCAGCGTCGTGGCGATCGCGCAGAAGGCTGGCGTCGAGATGCCCATCGCCGAACAAGTCGTGGCCGTGCTCGACGGCGAAGTATCGGCCAGCGACGTCATCGTGCGCCTGATGTCGCGCTCGGCCAAGTCCGAGTCGCACGGCATCGCTTGAGGATCCCGCTCGCCGTCGCCGGTGAGGCCCCGCTGGCGGCTCTCGACGAATACGGCTACCTCCACTTCGAGGGCGGCTGGCGCGTCGAGTGGTGGGTCGGCGGCGACGACCAGTGGCACGTGCCCGCGGCCTCGACGTCGCGGCGCCAGCGCGTCGTCGACCTCTCACCCGTCGTGGAGACCGCTATCCGCGTGCCCGGCGGCGACGTCGTGTGGCGCGCCGCCGCGGTCGCGGACGCCGAAGGCGGCGCCATCGCCCTCGAGTTCCACAACACCGCAACGATTCCCGTCGCCATCGGCGTCGCCCTCGTGGCGCCGGACGACATTGCGGAGCCGCGCTCGCGCCCCTCGCTGCACTTCACGGCGCCGGCGCGTGCGGCCGCCGCCGACGTGGGCGTCGAACTGCTCGTGCATCCGGTCTCCCACACCACCCTGTGGCGTGCCAGCATCGGCGCCTCCCCGCCCGACAACTTGCCGCCCCTCGACGCCGTCGCCCGCGGCTGGCACGTGATGACGCGCCAGGGCGCGTCGATCGTCACCGGCGACGCCACCGTCGACGACGCCCTGGCCGTCGCACGAGCGAGCCTGCTGCTGCACGCCGGGGGAATCCGCGCGCTGCGCCACCGCGCCCTCGGCGCCCCGGTCGCGACCGCGCTCACCTTGCTCGGTCACGAAAGCGAAGCCGAAGCGCTGCGCGTCGACGCCCGCGTCCGTCCGCGCCGCCGGGGCCTGCCGATCGTCACCGACATCGCGCCCGACCTCATCACCGATCCCCTCGTCCTTTTCGACGACCCCGCGGCCGCCGCTGCAACCGTGAGCGCTGTGCGCTCCCAACTCGTCGACGACACCCAACGTCGCGTCGTCACCGTTTTCCCGAACGCCGATCCCGCCGCCTGGCGCGGCCGGAGCGTCGACGTCGCCAACCTGCCCACGAACCGCGGCCCAGTCTCCTTCGCCCTCCGCTGGCACGGCGACCACCCCGCGCTCCTCTGGGAAGCGCCCCCCAAAGTCTCCGTCCGAGCGCCCGCGTTCGATCCCGACTGGTCCAGCACCGAGCCCTCGGGCGAAGTCCTGCTCGGCGCGCCGCGCTAGGCGGATCGCCGGGTGCCCGGTCCGCGGGCGCGCTCGGTCGGCTCCCAATGCTGTCGGACGGTGAGAGCGTCGTGGTTGGTGAGCGGCCTCCAGAACTCGGCGAGTTGATCAGTGGGGAGCCACACGAACGCCACGTGTTCCTCGCTGAGCGCTGCTGTGCCTGGACGACGCGGGTGGGCTTCGTTACGTCCCCGGCGGCTACCGGGAAGAGGGCTAGCTGCCCAGGTTGATGAGGACGGGTTCGGCTTTGAACTGGTTGTCTTTGGCGATGTCGCAATAGCCGTCGGTGTAGGCGTCGTCGTCGCAGACCAGGAACACGGCGTTGGCCGAGTAGCCGCCGTCTTCGAGCCGCCGGCAGCGCTCGCGGTCGCCGACGGATTTCGCCGCGGGATACGTCCCGTCGAACGACAGCGTCTGCCCGGGCGCGAGATCACCGGCGGGGGTCTGGCCGTTGCCGGTGTTCGGCTGGCAGTTGGTGTCTTCCCAACGAATGCGGCCCGACCCTTGCGGATAGGCGAGCAGCGAGAAGAACTGCGACTGGTTCTTGTCGTAGTGGACGACGGTCGACGACACGTTGGTGACCTTGAGGTTGAACGCGATGTCATCGGCCTGCTTGGGGCACAACGCGGAGACGGTGAACGCCAGCCTGATGCGGTTGCTGTAGACGATCTCCGATGTCGGGTCGGTGTACGGGCACTTCGGCGCGGCCGGCACGCCGGTTGTCGCACTGCGACCGGCGGTGACGGGCACCGCAGTCGTCGGTACCGTGAGACCCGAACCGACACCCGTGCCGTCACCCAACAGTGTCGTCGTCGACGCCTTTTTCGAACTGAACCTGCCGCACGCGCCCGTCAGCAAGAGCGCGGCGACGAACAGAAGCCCCAGAGTGCGTTTCAAGCCGGCAAGTGTGGCATGCGCACGGTGAGAATTTCCCATGGCCGCAGCACGCTGTCGCCTTCGAAGGGACGCACCGGACGACCGCGCAGGTCGACGACCCAACCGACGCCGTCGGTGATGTGCAACGTGGCTTCCTCGTCCGACGGGTTCCACACGCGCACCTCGATGCCGCCGGGGACGCGCTGCACGGACGACACCTCAGCACCGGTGACCGACAGCGCTTGGCCGCTATCGCGTCCGGGACCGTCACCGGGCGCATTCGCCACTTCGAGAGGGACGAGAAAGTCGTCGGCCAGCGCGAACGGATCGCCGTCGCCGATGGCGATGGCGTAGCGCGCTTCGACGGGGCCGAGCATCTGCGAGCCGCGCAACACGTCGGGCGGCCCGGCGGGCTGGGGTCGGTAGGTCATCTCGATGCGCGACAACATCGCCGACGCGCGCAGCAACGTCAGGGCCAGCTTCTTTCCGGCTTCGACGACTTCGTACTCCGTGACGCCGTCGACCACGATCGTCAGGCCGCCGGCTTGTACGAATCGCTTCGCCGGATGCGTCGGCAGTTCGAGTTCGTGGGTACCGCCCTCGCTGCGCAGGCCACGCTCGGGAACGGCGAACGCGCAGTCGGCGCGCGATCCGGTTGCCACGGCCGGCAGCGGGAACAGCGTGCGCAGCCGGTGATCGCGCGCCGGATTGTCGAAGGTGGTGCGCACCCGCACCATGCGCTCGCCGGCTTGCAGTTCGTAGACGGTCGTGATGGCGACAGTGTGCGATCCGACGCGGGCGCGCTTTACGTCGTCGATGCGATCGGGCCACTCGTACGTGCGCACCACTTCGAGGCGCGCCCGCAGCGGACCGGACTCGAGCGTGCGCACCTCGACCGAACGCGGCGCGTCGACCAGCGTGTCATTGTCGGGCGGCGAGTAGTTGTAGGTGTCGCCCTGGTCGCCGCCGTCGACGAGGCGGTCGAAGCCGGCGAGGCCGTTGATGGTGAGCGTGCCGGTGTTCGTGTCGATGGCTGCGGTCACGAGGCCGTTGGACATCGACTCGCCCTCGACGGTGACGGGCAGGACGTGCGACGGCTCGCCCGTCCAATGCCGCCAGCCGAAGCCGGCGATGTCGTCGATGCGCGAGACGATGCGGCGCTGTGGGTTCTGCGTGATGCGCATCCTGATCGGACGCTCCGGGTGCTCCGACACCTTCTGCGCGATGTCGCGCTTGATGGCGTCCAGCTCGAGCCACTCGCGCAGCTGCGGGTTGGCACGCAAGGTGATCTCTAGCGCGTCGTCGTTGTCGTCGATGACCACTTCGGTGAAGTACGTCTCGTCGTCGATGCGCTGGCTGCGCAGTCGCGACAGCAGCGCGCCGACCTTGTCGGCCGTGAAGGTGATCTCACCGCGTACCGACGGCCGTTCGTGGATGACCTGCGCGCCCGGAGCGGGGCCTTCGCCCGGCACGTCGAGTTCGACGAGCCCGCTGCGCGTCTTGGCCGACGGGTTGATGATCACCGCCCCGGGCGACGGGCACTGCGCGGCGATGGCGCGCTTCGCTTGATATGTCAGCCCCTCGCCGATGTGGCGCGCCTCCTGGAAACGAACGATGACGGCGTCGACCACGTCGTCGTGTGAGCAGGCGCAGATCGAGTCGTGGGCCGCGTTGCGCAACATTTCCTTCCACGCGATCGCCAGCAGTGCGCCCGGCCACTTTTCCGCCGGCAGGAAGAGCGCGCTCAACGGCTCGGCGAGACGTTCGAGGGCACGCTCGGCGCGGGCGGCGAGTAGCCGCACGTCGGTGCGGTTCGACGTGACGCCCATCAGCAGGTTGGCGCGGCCGCCCGACCGCAACTCGCCCGTCCACTTGGGCAGATCCTTCGTCGGGCTCGTCTTGAGGTGGTCGGCGAGCGTTGTGATCTGGAGGTCGAAGTCCTGCTGGGCCGCGTTGGCCTCGGCGATCACTTGACCGAGCCAGGGGTCGGGGGAGAGGTGGTCACTGCCGTTCATCCACAGCATCGGCGCGGGATGCGTGGGGTTGCGCCCGTCCATCGCCGCGTGCGTGAGCGCCTCGTACTCGGCAATGCGCTCGAGCAGCTCTTTCGAGTCCTTCGGCGTGCGTGCCCCGTTGCCGTAGCCTCGCCATAGGTATTCGGCGCGCACCGTCGACCCATCGGGGGACGACCACATGAAGCCCGTGCGGTCGATCGCGTTCGGCACGCCGCGCCACACCACCGCGTGCTCGAAGCCGAAGAGCCGGAAGATCTGTGGCATCTGCGATACGTGGCCGAACATGTCGGGCAGGTAGCCGACGTCCATGGCGCCGCCGAATTGCGCGGCGCGGGCGAGGCCGGTTTGCAGATTCCGGATGATCGTTTCGCCCGAGACCAGGAATTCGTCGGGCAGCGAGTACCACGGGCCCATCGCCAGGCGGCCCTCACCCGCGAGGCGCCGCAGCGTGGCTTCGGCTTCGGGACGCACCTCGAGGTAGTCGTCGACGACCGCCATCTGCCCGTCGAGCAGGAAGTGGCTGTACGACGCGTCGCCGTCGAGCAGTGGCAGCAGCCCGTCGACCATCTCGACGAGTCGCATCCGGAACTTCTGGAACGGCGAGTACCACTCGCGGTCCCAGTGGGTGTGGGGGACGATGTTGACCCGGCGCGGCGTCATGCCCCCATTGTGCTGTCCCCGCTCGGGTTAGTGGCGCCAGAAACGCAGGTGGTGCCGCTTCTCGATGCGCACCTCGTCGGCGGGGAAGCGCTCGGGCAACAAGACCTGGTCGTGCTCGCGGCGAACGGTGTAGCCGTCGTCGTTGCCGTGCTCGACGGTGAAACCCCGGGACCACTTGCCGTCGAAGCGCGACTTCACCTCGACGGGCGTACCGTGCTCGATCAGGCCGTCGGGTTCGAGCATCAGAACAGCGTCGGATCGGGTGCGGGATTCTCGCCTTCGAGTTGCTTGACGCCCCACGGCAGGTGATCCATGAACACCCAGCTGCGCCGGTGCAGCGACGTCGGGCCCATCGCCCGCAGTGCCGCCTTGTGCCACGGGCACGGATAGCCCTTGTTGCGCTCGAAGTCGTAGCCGGGGAAGTGGGGCGCTTCGGCGCGCATCATGCGGTCGCGTGTCACCTTGGCGAGGATCGACGCCGCCGCGATCGACAGGCAGCGGGCGTCGCCCTTGATCAGCTTGATCGTGCGTCCGCCGCCCACGAAGTCCCAGTTGCCGTCGAGCAGCACCTTGTCGACCTCGACACCGAGGCCGTCGAGGCAGCGCTTGGCCGCCAGCTTCTGCGCGGCGGACATGCCCAACTCGTCGCACTCCTCATGGGTGGCGTGGCCCACGGACCACGCCACGCACCAGCTCGCGATGCGGTCGAAGAGGCGCTCACGCTCCTTCTCGCTAAGCATCTTCGAGTCGCGCACGTTGTAGACGCGCTTGTCTCTCGGGAGCACCGCCGCGCCCACCGACAGCGGGCCGGCCCATGCCCCACGGCCGACCTCGTCCATGCCGGCGACGACGGCGAAGCCCTCGTCCCACAGCGCCCTTTCCTGGCGGAGCGAGGGCGGAGTCCGCTTGCTGGCCATCGTCCGCGACGGTAGCGGACGTACCCCGGCCGCATCACCGCAGCCGGGCCGCCATCGGCTCGTTGCCGAAGTGCTCGGCCCAGCCGAGGGGAGTGGCGTGGAAGCGGGCGTCCTCGATCGTCGGGTCGGCGCCGAGTTCGAGCAGGAGGTCGACCATCGCGTGGTCGTCGCGCTCGACGGCGGAGTGCAGCGCCGTCTGCCACGGCTGCTCGACGGGAGCATCGGCGCGGCCGAGGGCGTTGACGTCGAACCCTTCGGCGACGGCCACCCGCACGGCGTCGGTCCGCCCGGTAGCAGTCGCTTGCACCACCAGCGACGGGCGGGCGCCGCGCACCGCGTCGCGCGCGGCGGGCGACGGTGTCCGCCCGGCCATCACGTCGGCGACGTACTGGTCGACGGGGTCGAGCGCGGCCGCGGTCGCTCCGTGCGCGGCCAAGAGTTCGACGATTTCGTCGTGGCCGCACAGCCGCGCCCACTCGGCGGGCGTCTTGCCCCGCGCCTGGTGGGCCCACGCCGGGCGGCCGTCGAACGGGGTCGTGAGATCGACGCCGCGTTCGGCGAACAAGCGCACGCGGTCGACGTGGTTGTGGTGGATCGCCCAGCGCAGTTGGTGCTGCACCATTTCGAAGGGCGACTCCATCTGGTCGCCGAGGCGCGCCCGCCACGGGCCGCCGTCACCCGCGCCGAGGCCGTAGTCGAACAACAACGCCAGATGGTCGTCGCTGCGGCGGAACTGCCGGTTGTACAGACCCTGGGCGTCGTTGGCGTTGGCGCCGCGTTCGAGCAGCAGCGTCGCCAGGGCGCGCCAGTGCGGGTGTTCCGGTTCGTCGCCTTCGCCGGCGCCGAGCACGCCCGTCAGCGCGGTAAACGGCGACGGCATGCCGTGCCACAGGTAGCCGGCGTTGGGGTCGGCGCCGGCGTCGAGCAACGCGGTCGCGGTGGCCACCACGTCGGCTTCGGACGCGGGGATGCGTGAGTAGCAGAGGTACAGCAGCGGTTCCCACGCGAATGGTCCGCCATCGGTGCGCGCGTCGGCGCGGCGCACGCCGTCCGCGCTGGCGCACGCGGCGGCGTGCCACGAGTCGCGGGTCCGCAGTGACGGGTCGTCGGCCAGCAGGGCGACGGCGCGCTCGATGCGACCGGGCGCGGCGTCGTCGGTGAAGACACAGGCCAGAGCAAGAAAGTCTTCGCCCGCGGGTTCACGCGACAGACGCGCCACGAGTTCGACGTGCGCCTTCAGCTTCGGCCACGACGCGAAGCCGTAGCCCTGTGCCAGCTGGAACTGGGCTTCGCTCAGCGGGATCGTCCGCTGCGCCGCGATCTCCTTGGCGCGCTTCTTCAGCTGCTCGAGGTTGGGGCGCTCGGGGAGGGGGATGGTGGGTTGCTCAGTCGACAACGCGACTCCTTTCGACGCCGGTGGTCCGCATCACCAAGCTGAAAGGAGTGGATCGACTGCGCTTTCAGGCTGCACATCACAGGTGGGCTCTGCCCTGTCCGCGGACCGGAGGCGACCTGCTCGCCTCCGCCACCATAACCAACTGGGCGACGCTTAGATGGCGTCGTCGCCTTGCTCGCTCGTACGAATCCGCATGAGCCGGGAGAGGTCGACGGCCCAGATCTTGCCGTCGCCCACCTTGCCGGTGTGCGCCGAGGAGGCGATGAGATCGATGACCTTGTCGACCTCGGTGTCGCCGACGAGCACCTCGATCTTGACCTTGGGCACGAACTCCATTTTGTATTCGGTGCCGCGGAACGACTCCGTCTTGCCCCCCTGGCGGCCGTAGCCGCTCACTTCGGTAACGGTGAGCCCGAGCATGCCGGCGGCCCGCAGGTTCTCCTTCACCTCTTCGAGCTTGAACGGCTTGATGATTGCGGTGATGAGATACGGCACGGCTACACCTCCACCTTCGGCGCCGCCGGGGTGGTGACGCCGGTGCGAGGCGGCAAGCCGCTCGGCGTCGTGTACGTCATGCCCTGACCGAACTCGACGTGGTACGCCGGCGTGCCGTGCTCGGTGATGTCGATGCCCTCGAGTTCGAGTTCTTGCTCGAGTCGCAGGTTCCACGAGCCGGGCAGCGTGGCGATGATGCGGAACACGACGTAGGACAGACCCCCCACAAAGGCGAGGCACGACGCGCTACCGATGGCCTGCGCCCACAACTGCTGCGTCCCGCCGCCGTAGAACAAGCCCTTGAACGGCCCGAAGTCGCCGCTGGCGAACAGGCCGATGGACAACGTGCCCCAGATGCCCGCCACCATGTGGACGGCCACCGCGCCGATCGGGTCGTCGATGCGCAGGTACTCCATGGCGTCGACGGCGAGGGGCACGATGACACCGGCGATCGCACCGATGAGCACCGCATAGCCGGGACTCACCCAGTAGCAGGGCGCCGTGATGGCGACGAGGCCGCCGAGGAAGCCGTTCACCGACATGCCCAGGTCCCACTTCTTCGATCGTGGGTAGACGAAGAAGACGGCGACCATGCCGCCGGCACAGGCGGCGAGTGTGGTGTTGGCCGCGACCCGGCCGATGCCGGCGAAGTCGAGGGCGGAGAGCGTCGAGCCGGGGTTGAACCCGTACCAGCCGAACCACAGGATGACGCCGCCGATGGCGCCCCACGCGAGATCGCTCGGCGGCGTTGGACCGCCGCCGTCTCGCTTGAACTTCCGCCCGAGTCGAGGGCCGAGCACGATCGCACCCATAAGGGCGATGACGCCGCCGACGGTGTGCACGACGGTCGAGCCGGCAAAGTCACGGAAGAAGATGTCGGAGTGGATGAAGCTGAAGGCGCTGGTGTGCAAGTTCTGCAACCAACCGCCGGGGCCCCAGGCCCAGTGGCCGAAGATCGGATAGAAGAAGCCCGACACGCACATCGAGTAGAGGATGTCGCCCTTGAAGCTGGTGCGACCGATCATGGCGCCCGACGTCACCGTTGACGCCGTGTCGGCAAAGGCGAACTGGAACAGGAAGAAGGCGAGGAACGCCACGCCGGTGTTGTAGGACACACCGCCCGCCACGCCGCCGTAGTTGTAGACAACCGGCGCTCCGTGCAGGAAGAAGTAGTTGTGGCCGATGAACGCGTTGCCGGCACCGAACTGGAAGGCGAAGCCGAAGGCCCAGTAGAGGATGCCGCACAGGCACGTGTCGAACACGCACTCCATGAGGACGTTGACCGTTTCCTTCGACCGGGCGAAGCCGATCTCCAGACCCATGAAACCGGCCTGCATGAAGAAGACGAGGAACGCGGTCACGAGCACCCACGCCGTGTTGATGGCGCTGATCGACGTGTGCACCTGCGCGGTGACGTCGTGCAGTGTCTTCATGTCCTCGGCCCCGGCGACCTGAGGGAGGAACCACGTGATGCCCTTGATCGCTGCGAACATGGCGCCGACGCCGAGCATCTTCCCCGTGGCGTAGATCAGGATCAGCTTGCGCGTGTCCTTCTCCCTGAGTCGAGACAAACGCCGGCGGATCATGGACCGGCAAGGTAGGGAGGTGGCATTTCGCTTTCGTTCTCGTTGCGTTTCAACAATGTGAACGGTCGCATCCAGCGTGGCGCGGCCGAATCGGCTTCGTACTCTGTGCTCGTGCCCCTCGATCGCTCGTCGCTGTTCGCCGACACGTCGCTGACCGGCGCGGCCTGGTGCGCGGCCTACAGCGACCTCGTCGACGGCTGGTTGCGCGAGCTGCTCGCCGCCGCCGTCGACGACGACGACCGGGGAGTGGCGCTCGTGGCGGTGGGCGGCTACGGCCGCGCCGAGTTGGCGCCCGGCAGCGACATCGACCTGATGCTGGCCCATACCGGTCGCGCTGACATCGACGAAATCGCCAATCGCATCTGGTACCCGATCTGGGACTCCGGACTCCACCTCGGCCACAGCGTGCAGACGCCCAAGCAGGCGCTTGGCCTGGCAGCCGACGACCTTGACACGGCCACCGCGCTACTCAGCGCGCGCCGCGTGGCCGGTGACGCCTCGCTCGTGGCGGACATCGCCGCCGGCGCGCACTCGCAGTGGACCAAGAAATCCAAGCGGTGGTTGCAGGCGCTGGGTGATCGCGTCGAGGAGCGCCACGCGACCGCGGGCGAAGTGGCGTTCCGGCTCGAGCCCGACCTCAAGGACGGGCGCGGTGGACTGCGCGACGTGCACGCGCTGCGCTGGGCCGAAGCGGCCGAACCCGTCATCGAGCAGCACGACAGCGAGGCGATCGGTGCCGCCTACGACGTGTTGTTGGCGGCCCGCGTCGAACTGCAGCGCCTGACAAAACGCAACGCCAACCTGTTGGCGCTGCAGGACCAACGGCCCGTCGCCGAAGCGCTCGGCTACGAGAACGCGGACGCGTTGATGAAGCGGATCGCTGAGGCGGCGCGCACGATCGCCTGGACGAGCGACGACACCTGGCGGCGCATCCGCTACAACGCCCGCACGCCCATCGGCCGTCTCGGATCGCGGCGGGCCCGCGAGTTGTTCCCCGGCATCGTGCTACGCGACGAGGAGCTGCACGTCGAGCGCGAGGTCGCCGAACGCGATCCTCTCACCGCGTTGCGCGTGGCGTTGGCGGCGGCGCGCGAAGACGTCGCCATCGAGCGTGAGTCGCTCGAACTGCTCTCGAACTCACCTACCTTGTCCGAACAGTGGCCGGCGGAGGCGCGGGAGCTGCTCGTCGAATTGCTGCTCACCGGCCGCCCGGCCATCGGCGTCATCGAAGCCCTCGACCAGCGCGGTGTCTGGACGCGGTTGCTGCCGGAGTGGGCGCCGGTGCGGGCCAAGCCGCAGCACAACGCGTATCACCGCTTCACCGTCGACCGGCACCTGCTGGAGGCCACCGCCAACGCCACCGCGCTCGTCAATCGCGTGAAGCGGCCCGACCTGCTGGTCATGGGTGCGTTCATGCACGACCTCGGCAAGGGGCTGCCGGGGGACCACACGGAGGCGGGCATGGCACTCGTGCGCCAACTGGCGCCGCGGCTCGCCTTCGACGCCGCCGACACCGAGACGCTGGTGTTCCTGGTCGAGCAGCACCTGCTGCTGCCCGATGTCGCCACCCGGCGCGACCTCGACGACCCAGCGACGATCGAGCGCGTCGCCGAAGCAGTCGGCTCGATCGAACGCCTCGAGTTGCTCGCCGCACTGACGGAGGCCGACTCGATCGCCACCGGCCCGGCGGCGTGGAGTCCGTGGAAGGCGCACCTGCTGTCGCAACTCGTCGAGCGCGCCGGGACGGTGCTGGCGGGCGGCGACATGATCGTGGTGCCGGCGCGCACGTTCCCGTCACCCGAGCAACTCGCGGCCTTGGCGGCGCCGGGGCAGCGCATCGAGGCGGCCGACGGCGTGCTGACGATCATGGCGAACGACCGGCCCGGGTTGTTCAGCCGCGTGACGGGGGTGCTCGCCATGCACGGCATCGACGTGCTCACCGCCGGCGTGTACTCGACCGAAGACGGCCGCGCCCTCGAAGAGTTCCGCGTCAACGACCCGTACCGCGAGGAGACGCCGTGGCCCCGGATCATCGCGGATATCGAACGCGCCCTCGACGGGCGCTTGGCTGTCCACGCGCGCGTCGCCGAGCGCGCCCGCACCTACGGGCGGCAGGTCTACAACCCGCTGGCGCGCGGGTCGTCGGTCACCATCGACAACGGCGCGTCACCGAGCGCGACCGTGATCGACGTGGAGACGGGCGACCGCATCGGCGTGCTCTACGCCATCGCCAGCGCGCTGGTCGAGCTCGACCTCGACGTGCGCTCCGCGAAGGTGCAGACCCTCGGCGTGCGCGTCGTCGACGCCTTCTACGTGACCGATCGGCAGGGCGAGAAGGTGTGGGACGGCGACATGCTCCATGAGATCGAACGGGCGATCGTCCACAACCTTTCGACCTAATGCCAGCGCGCCGGGGTCGTCACAGGGCGTCAGTCGGCGAGGCCGCGGCGCATCTCGACCGCGCCGACGCCGGCCGCCACGAGAGCGATCGCCATCGCCGCCGCCGGGTCGACCCACGTGAGGCCCGCGCGCGTCCCGACGGTTGCTCCGACGACGGCGACGACCGCGAGGAGAGCCCCGGTAGCCGATAGGTAGCCGTCGGACGCGAGCGCGGGGCTGCCGACGTCGCGCGCGACGCGCACCTTGATACTCGCCAAGACACCCAGCACGACGACGGCCGCGGCGGCGACGGCGACGCCGAGACCGGTCGACGAACCGACGTGTCCGGTGGCGAGCCGGCGAATGCTCTCAACGGAGGTGACCACGCCCAGCGCGACGAGTCCGGTGTTGACGATGATCATGGCGCGACGCTCGTGCCGTTCGGCCAGCACGTCGTGGCGCAGCGCGTGGCGGAAGTGCACGGCGAGCGCGGAGGACCCCACGGCGTCGAGCGCGCCGGCAAGGCCGAACACCACCAGGGTGAGCACGTGGTGCTGTAGTCCGAGGACGATCTCGGCCGTGCTGGCGATCACCGTCCACGCGATCGACGCCAACGAGACGAGCAGGCCCTGACGGGCGTGGGACGGGTTGACGTTAACGGTGGCGCGCTCCTTTTCGACGCCGACCAGACTTCCCGGCACTCCGCCCGGGCACCTTAGTCACTTGCACACCAAAACGCCGGTAGGTACAGTCTGCAAAAGCGCCAAATGAGGCGCTCGTAGGATAAACATAACGGGAAAAATTGAGGCCTATTAGGCGCGCCTCTTTTTCTTGAAATCCTGCTCCTCACGGGTTACCGTCCGGGCAATGGCCCCTGCAAACACTGACTCGTTTGTCCGTCACCCTGAGCTCCATGCCGAGCAAGCGTTCCTCGATTTTGCACAAATGAACCTCGCTCGAATGCGGGATCGGGCGATCTATCTCAAGGAGCTGGGCTACCAAGGCGGCAACGTCACTGAGGGCGGCGTCGACCCTGATATTGCCGCCGCGTGGGACGCCGAGAAACAGCGCCGCGTCGACGCGCTGGCCGACCGTCCCACGGCGCTGTGCTTCGGCCGGCTCGACCGGCGCGACGACGAGCGCCACTACATCGGGCGCCGCCACGTCGAAGACGAGAACGGCGACGCGGTGGTAACCGACTGGCGGGCGCCCGTCGCCACCGGCTTCTACCGTGCCACGGTCGCCGACCCGATGGGCCTGCGCCTGCGTCGCCGGTTCATCCTCGACGGCCCGGCGCTGCTCGACATCTTCGACGAGGATTTCACCGCCACCAACGCCGTTGACGCCGGTGCCGGCGCCTACGTGCCCGACCCGTTGCTCGCCGAGATCGAGAAGTCGCGTACGGGCGAGATGCGCGACATCGTCGCCACCATCGCGGCCGAGCAGGACGTGATCATCCGCGCCCCGCTCGAGCAGTGCGTCGTGGTGCAGGGTGGACCGGGCACGGGCAAGACGGCCGTTGGTCTCCACCGCGCCGCGTTCCTCCTCTACGAGCACCGCGACCTGTTGCGCGGCGAGCGCCTGCTCATCCTCGGGCCGAATCCTTTGTTCCTGCGCTACATCAGCCAGGTCCTGCCCTCGCTTGGCGAGACCGCCGCGGTGCAGCTCACCCTGCCCGGCCTCGTCGCGGCTCGGTACCGCGTGCGGGCCACCGAATCGGCCGCTGTCGCGCGCCTGAAAGGCGAGCCGCGGATGGTCGAGGTCGTCCGCCGCGCCGTGTTCGCCCGCGTCAGCGTCCCCAAAGACGACGTCACCTTCGCGTCGGGATTCGGCGCGGTGACGCTGCCCGCCGACGACGTCGCCGCGCTGGTCGAGGTCTCGCGGGCGAGCGCCCGGTCGGTCAACCAGAGCCGCGACGTGTTGCGTAACCAACTCGTCGACCTGGCGTGGCAGACGCACCTCGCCAAGCCCACGACGAAACTCGCCGACTGGGGTCCGTTCACCCACGACGTGCGCCGCAGCGCCGGGCTCAAGGCGGTGCTCGACAAGATCTGGCCGACCGTGAGCGCCACCGACGTCGTCCGGCGCCTGTACGGCAACCAGCGCACGCTGATGCAGGCCACCGCCGGTGTGCTTTCGGCCGACGAACGCGACCTCCTGGCCCGCAAAGCGGCGGCGCGCGTAAGCGAGGAGCAGTGGACCCAGGCCGACCTCGCGGTGCTCGACGAGGCCGAAGCGCTCACGTCCGATGGGCCACGGCTCTACGAGCACGTGGTGGTCGACGAGGCGCAGGACCTGTCGGCGATGGAACTGCGTATGGTGGCCCGCCGCGCCCGCGGCGGGTCGATGACGATCCTCGGTGACCTCGCGCAGGCGACGGCCCCGGGCGGCCAGACCAGTTGGGAGGACGCCCTCGCCGTGGTGGCGCCCGCCCAGCCCCGCCTCGAGGAGTTGACCGTCGGCTACCGCGTGCCCGCGCCGATCATCGACTTCGCCAATCGGCTACTGCCGGTGGCGGCGCCGTCGCTGACGCCGACCGCGTCGGTGCGCCAGCGCGGCGAGGAGCCGCGGCTGACCGAAGTCGACGCGGACGATCTTCCCGCCGCCACTGCGCTGGCCACCCTCGAACTGGTGGGCGAGTGGAACACCGTCGCTGTGGTGGCACCGGCCGCGCTGCTCGACGCCGTCGCCGAGTCGCTGCGTGATGCCGGCGTGGCTTTCACCGACGCCCGCCGCGCCGCGGTCCTCGACGACCACGTGACTGTGCTGGCGCCGCTCACCGTCAAAGGTCTCGAGTTCGACGCCGTCGTGGTGGTCGAGCCCGCCGCCATCGTCGAAGCCGACGGCGTGCGCGCCCTCTACATCGCGCTGACGCGCGCGGTGCAGGTGCTGTCGGTGGTGTCGGCCGCGCCGCTGCCCGACGCGCTAGAGGGCGTCTGAGCCGGCTTCGCCCGTCCGCACGCGGTACACGCCCTCGAGCGGGATGACCCACACCTTGCCGTCGCCGATCTGACCGGTGCGGGCGACCTCCATCAAGCGGTCGAGCACGCGGTGCACGTCGTCGTCCTCGACCAGGACTTCGATGCGCGACTTGGGCACGAAGTCGATCGTGTACTCCTTGCCGCGGTACACCTCGCTGTGGCCGCGCTGGCGACCGAACCCCTGGGCCTCCGACACGGTCATGCCGTGCAGCCCGAGTTCGAGCAGCGCATCCTTGACTTCGTCGACCTTGAACGGCTTCACGATGGCAACGATCAGTTTCACGGTGTCTCCTTATCCCCGGTCGAAGGCGTAAGCGGACTCGGCGTGCAGGGTGAGGTCGAGGCCGGTGTGCTCCTGCTCCTCGGTGACGCGGATGCCCTTGGGCAGCGCCGCTTTGAGGGCGAGGCCGATGAGGCCCGACACGACGAACGAGAACACGAACGTGGCTGCTACCGCCAGCACCTGTTCGCCGAAGAGGCCCCAGCCACCGCCGAAGAACACGCCGTCACGGCCCGCACTGTTGATGCTCACGTCGGCGAAGAGCCCGAGCAGGATCGACCCGAGGATGCCGCCTACGAGGTGGACGCCGACCACGTCGAGCGAGTCGTCGTAGCCGAAGCGGAACTTGAGCGAAATCGCGAGGTAGCAGACGGCACCGGTGACGAGCCCGATGACCACCGCGGCGAGCGGTCCGACGAAGCCGGCGCACGGCGTGATGGCGACGAGGCCGGCGACCGCACCCGACGCCGCGCCGAGGGTGGTGGCGTGGCCGTCGCGCCAGCGCTCGACGATGAGCCAGCCGAGCATGGCGGCGGCGGGCGCCACGAAGGTGTTCATGAACGCCACCGCCGCGACGCCGTTGGCCGCCAGCGCCGAGCCGGCGTTGAAGCCGAACCACCCGAACCACAAGATGCCCGTGCCCAACAGCGTCAGAGGCAGCGAGTGCGGCGGCATCGGTTCCTTCGGCCAGCCGCGACGCTTGCCGAGGATGAGCACGAGGGCGAGGGCGGCGGCGCCGGCGTTGACGTGGACCACGGTGCCACCGGCGAAGTCGAGGGCGCCGCGATGGGCGAGCCAGCCGCCGGCGAAGACCCAGTGGGCGACGGGAACGTACACGAGGACTGACCACAACACGATGAAGCCGACCCACGCCGCCCACCGCATCCGGTCGGCGATGGCGCCGGTGATGAGCGCCGGGGTGATGACCGCGAACGTGCACTGGAACGCCACGAAGGCGAACGCCGGCACGGTGCCCGACACGGCGTGGGTGAGGTCCTTGAGGCCGACGAAGTCGAAGCTGCCGATCACGCCGGCGTTCCCGGCGTGGCCGAAGGCGAGCGAGTAGCCGAACAGCACCCACAGCACCGTGACGATGCCCATGGCGAAGAAGTTCTGCATCAACATCGCCAGCAGGTTCTTGGCTCGCACCATGCCGCCGTAGAACAGCGCCAGGCCCGGTGTCATAAACAGCACCAGCGCCGTTGCGACCAGCACCCAAGCGGTGTCACCCGTGTCGATGTGCGCCACGCGTCACGACCTCCTCATCAGGACGAAAGAATTGCGTCACATTCAAGCCGGTAACCGCGCTCACTAACGTGATCGACCATGCGATTCAGCATCTGGCCGTCACCACAGCGGCCCTGGGGGGAAATACTGGAACTGGCGCAGCACTGCGAGGCGACCGGCTGGGACGGCGTGTACTTCGCCGACCACTTCATGCCCAACAGCGGCACGCTCGAGGCGGCCGACGGTCCGACGCTCGAGTGCTGGTCGGTGCTGGCCGGTTTGGCGGCGACGACGACGCGGCTGCGGCTGGCCCCGCTGGTGACCTCCGTGACCTACCGGCACGCCAGCGTGCTGGCGAACATCGCCGCCGCCGTCGACAACATGTCGAACGGGCGGCTGCTGCTCGGACTCGGTGCCGGGTGGCAGGAGAACGAACACGTCGCCTACGGCCTCGAGCTCGGCACGATCAAGCAGCGTCTCGACCGCTTCGAAGAAGCGGTGCAGGTGATCCGCGGTCTCACCCGCGAGCACCGCACCACGTTCAAGGGTGAGTACTACGACGTGCGCGACGCGCCCAACCAGCCCGCGCCGGTGCAGGCAGCGCTGCCGATCCTCATCGGCGGCGGGGGCGAGAAGCGCACGCTGCGCATCGCGGCGCAATACGCGGATGAGTGGAACGCGTGGACGGATCCCGAAACGCTGCGCCACAAGGTCGGCGTGTTGCATCAGCACTGCGACGCCGTCGGCCGCGACCCGTCGCAGATCCAGGTGTCGACCCAGGCGATGCTGTTCCTGTCCGACGACGAGGAGTGGCTGAAGGACAAGCGCGCCATGTCGTGTCTTGTCGGCAACGCCAAAGAAGTCGCCGAAGTCGTCGCCGCCTACGCGGAGGCTGGCTGCGACGAGTTGATCATCCCCGACTTCACCATGGGCTCGATGCCGCGGCGCAAGGACACCTGCGATCTGTTCATCAACGACGTGGCGGCGCAGTTCCGATGAAGGTCAAGCGGCTGACGGGCACCATCGGCGCCGAGCTCGTCGGCATCCAGATCGCGGATGAGCACAGCGACGACACCATCGCCGAGATTCGCGCCGCGCTGCTGGCCCACAAGGTCATCTTCTTCCGCGGCCAGACCAACCTCACACCCGAGCGCCACATCGCGTTCGGGCGTCGCTTCGGCGAGCTCGAGGTTCACCCGCTTACGCCCAAGGACCAGGCGCATCCCGAACTGTTCCGCATCCCGACCGGCGGCAAGTACGGGGGTCCGGATATCTGGCACAGCGACGTGTCGTGGCGGCCCGAACCGTCGCTCGGATCGATCCTGGCCATGCGCAAGCTGCCGGCGATCGGCGGCGACACCTTGTGGGCCGACATGGCGCTCGCCTTCGACATGCTCCCCGAGGACGTGAAGGACCGCATCCGCGGCCTCGAAGCAGTCCACGACTTCACCCGCGCCTTCGGGCGCGGGCAGACCGAGGAGACCAAGGCGCGCATGCGGGAGGAGAACCCGCCGCAGCTGCATCCCGTCGTGCGCACGCACCCCGAGACCGGACGCGAGACGCTGTACGTGAACCGCTCTTTCACCACCCACATCGAGGGCATGGATCGCGACGAGTCGAAGGAACTCCTCGACGTGCTGTACCGCCAGACGTCGATTCCCGACGTGCAGGTGCGCTTCAAGTGGACGCGCACGTCGGTGGCGTTCTGGGACAACCGCGCCACGCAGCACTACGCGGTCAACGACTACCTACCCAGCAAGCGCACCGTCGAGCGCGTCACCATCGCCGGCGACAAGCCGTTCTACCGGGCCTGAGGGGCCTGACCGCTTGAGGTAGCCGACCAGGGCGGCGGTGAAGCAGCCGGCGGCGCCGAGGCCGAGGGCGTAGCGGGCGCCGAAGTGCTGCGAGATGAGCCCGATGATCGGTCCGCCGAGCGGGGTGCTGCCGAGGAACACGATCGCTTGGAGCGCCAGCACGCGGCCGCGCATCGACGGGTTGGCCCGCACCTGCACGATCGTCGTCGACGACGTCATGAACGCGATGCTCGACAGGCCGATCGTGACGCCGACGAGGAAGGCCACCGGTGAGTTCGGGCTGATGGCCCACAGCGTCATCGCGGCGCCGAAGGCAAGCGCCGCCTGCGTGACGTGACTGAGCCGGACTTCCTTGCGCCGCGCCGTGAACAGCGCGCCCACGAGCGAGCCGGTGCTCACGACGCTGAACAGCAGCGTGAAGGTGAGGTCGCCGCCGTGGAGGTCGCGCTTGACGAAGACCGGCAGCACCGTCTGGAAGTTGAACGCCAGCGTGCCGATGACGGTCATCATCATGAGCGGGATCCACAGGTCGGGGATGCTGCGCACGTAGCGGATGCCTTCGGCGATCTGGCCGCGGCCCTTTTCCGTCACCGGCGCGGGGCGCAGCTCGGCGGTGTTCATACGGGCCAGCGCGACCAGCACTGCGATGTAGCTCAAGCCGTCGAGGGCGAAAGCCCACCCGAAGCCGACGGTCGTGATGAGGAACCCGGCGAGCGCCGGGCCCACGATGCGCGAGCCCGTCATCAGCGCCGAGTTGAGCGAGACCGCGTTGTTGATGTCGTCGTCGGGCACCATCTCGACGACGAAGCTGCGCCGCGCCGGGTTGTCGAACGCCGTGGCGCAGCCGCCGGCGATGGCGATGGCGAAGATCGCGGCCACCGGCGGGTGGTGCATGAAGGCGACACCGGCGAGCGCGAAGGACTGGACCATGGCCAGGCTCTGCACGATCAGCAGCAGCTTGCGCTTGTCGGAGCGGTCGGCCACGAGGCCGGAGTAGGCACCCATCAGCAGGACCGGCCCGAACTGCGCGGCGGCCAGCAGGCCGAGCATCGTGCCCGAGTGGGTGAGCTTGAACACCAGCAGGGTCTGGGCCACCAGCGTCAGCCAGTTGCCCACCTGCGAGATCAGCTGGCCGGTGAAGAACAGCTTGAAGTTACGGTGCGTGAGGGAGCGGAAGGTCGTGCTCATGCGTGTTCTTTCTTGACGAGTTCGTCGATCACGTCGAGGGCGTCGGCGAGGCGCTGGCGCTGGTCGGCGCTCAGCTCACGGATGCGGCCCGACAGCCACGCCGTCTTGCGGCGGCGCGACTCGGCCACGATCTCGGCGCCCTGGGGCGTGGTCGAGACGAAGTTGACGCGCCGGTCGCTGGGGTCGGGCGCGCGGGTGACGAAGCCGTCGTCCTCCAGCACCGCGATCACCTTGGTGATCGACGGGGGAGCGACGCCTTCGTGCTCGGCGAGGGCGCCGAGGGTGATCGGTCCGTGGCGGTCGATGGCGGCGAGCGCCGACATCTGACTCGGCGACAGCAGCACCCCCGACTCGCGGCGCAGCGCTCGGTGCAAGTGGGTGGCACTCAGCCGAAGCCGGGCTGCCATCTCCTCCACGCGGTACATGAAGATACTTTACCAGACTAATTAGCTCGGTGAAGTATCCGGCTTCCCGTGTGCGGGGTTGCTTCGGCAAATGCCGGAGCAGTCCCGCACACAGCGCTGCGGACGGTTGTTAGACGGGTTCGAGTTCGGTGTCGGCGGCGCCGGCGAACTGCGAGTTGTAGAGGCGGAAGTAGGGGCCGTCGCGGCTGAGCAGTTCGTGGTGTGTGCCCTGCTCGACGATGCGGCCGTGCTCCATGACGACGATGAGGTCGGCGCCGCGAATGGTGGAGAGGCGGTGGGCGATGACGAATGACGTGCGTCCATGGCGCAGCGCGTTCATCGCCTCCTGCACCTGCACCTCGGTACGGGTGTCGACCGACGACGTGGCCTCGTCGAGGATCAGGATCGCCGGGTCGGCGAGGAAGGCGCGGGCGATCGTCAGCAGCTGCTTCTGACCGGCCGAGATGTTGTCGCCCTCTTCGTTGATCAGCGAGTTGTACCCGTCGGGCAGGTTGTGCACGAAGCGGTCGACGTAGGTGGCCTTGGCGGCGGCCAGCACTTCCTCGTCGGTGGCGTCGGGCTTGGCGTAGGCGATGTTGTCGTGGATCGTGCCACCGAAAAGCCACGTGTCCTGGAGCACCATGCCGATCTGGCTGCGCAGCTCCTGGCGCGACATCTCGGCGATGTTGCGCCCGTCGAGGGTGATCTGGCCGCTGTTCAGCTCGTAGAACCGCATGATGAGGTTGACCAGCGTGGTCTTGCCGGCACCCGTCGGGCCGACGATGGCGATCGTCTCACCGGGTTCGGCGACCAGCGACAGGTCCTCGATCAGCGGCACGTCGGGGTTGTAGGAGAACGACACGTGGTCGAACTCGACCCGGCCCCGCGTCGGTTCGGTGATGACGCCGTAGGGCTGCTCGGCGCTCATGTCCTCGGCGTCGAGGAACTCGAAGACGCGCTCGAGCGACGCGATGCCGGACTGGAAGATGTTGGCGCTCGATGCCAGCTGCGTGAGCGGCATCGAGAACTGCCGCGAGTACTGAATGAACGCCTGCACGTCGCCCACGGTGATGGCGCCCGCGGCGACCCGCAGGCCGCCCACGACCGCCACGAGCACGTACTGCAGGTTGCCCATGAACATCGTCGCGGGCTGCATGAGGCTCGAGCGGAACTGCGCGCCGAACGCAGCTTCGTACAGCTCGTCGTTCGTCTCGCGGAAGCGCTCCTCGGTGGCCTCCTGCTGGCCGAACGCCTTGACGACGGCGTGGCCGGTGAAGGTCTCTTCCACCTGGGCGTTGAGCGAGCCGGTGTTCATCCACTGGCTGATGAAGCGCGGGCGGGCGCTGCGGGCGATGCGCTGCATGACGAAGATCGACGTCGGCACCGTGGTGAGGGCGACGAGGGCCAGCATCCACGAAATCGAGAACATCATGATCATCGTGCCGGCGAGCATGAACACCGACGTGATCGTCTGGCTCATCGTCTGCTGGAGCGTCTGGGCGACGTTGTCGAGGTCGTTGGTGACGCGGCTGAGCAGGTCGCCGCGCGCTTGGCGGTCGATGTAGCTCAGCGGCAGCGAGTTGATCTTGTCCTCGGCCTCTTCGCGCAGGTCGAACATCATTCCCTGCACCAGGCCGGCGATCATGTACGCGGAGCAGATGAGCAGTACCCACGACGTGCTGTAGAGCGCCACTGCCTGGAAGAGGTAGTGGTGCAGCTGGGCGAAGTTGATGCCCAGGCTCTTGCCGCCGAAGAGCACCGGCGCCGCACCCTTGAACACCACGTCGGTGGCGTGGCCGAGGACGCGCGGGCCGTACACGTTGAGCACGGTGCTCGTGATCGAGCAGAACAGCACCAGCCCGATCGTGTACCAGCGCCGACCGAGCATGCGCGCTAGCCGCCGGACGGAGGTCCCGAAGTTCTGCGACTTCTCGAGCGGCATGCCCATGGCGCCCCACCGGCCGCCCGGGCCCGACTGCAGCGCGCCGGGCGGTAGCGCCTTGGGCTTGTCGGGCGCGTCCTTCGCCTTGCCGTTGGCCTTCGCGCCGTTGCCGTGTCCGTTGCCGTTCATCGGAGCACTCACGCCGCCGCCTCTTCCTTCTCGCCGATCTGCGACTGCACGATCTCGGCATACGTCTCGCAGGTCGCCAGCAACTCGTCGTGGGTGCCCTTGCCGACGATCTCGCCGTCTTCGAGCACGATGATCTGGTCCGCCGTCGAGATGGTCGAGACGCGCTGGGCCACGATCAGTACCGCGGACTCCGACGTAAACGCCGGCAGGGCGGCGCGCAGTTTGGCGTCGGTGGTGAGGTCGAGGGCGGAGAACGAGTCGTCGAAGACGAAGACCTCGGGCCGGCGGATGAGGGCACGGGCGATCGAGAGGCGCTGGCGCTGGCCGCCCGACACGTTGGTGCCGCCCTGTTCGATGCGCGCCTCGAGGCCGCCGGGCATCTCGCGCACGAAGTCCTCGGCCTGCGCCACCCGCAGGGCCTCCCACATCTCTTCGTCGGTGGCGTCGGCCTTGCCGTAGCGGAGATTCGACGCCACGGTGCCGGCGAACAGGAACGGGCGCTGCGGCACGAACCCGATGCGGTCGGTGACGTCGTGGGGCGCGAGGTCGCGCACGTCGACGCCGTCGATCAGAATCTGACCCGACGTGGCGTCGAACAGCCGGGCGACTAGGCCCACCAGCGTCGTCTTGCCCGCACCGCTCGATCCCACGATCGCCGTGGTCTGGCCGCGCTCGGTCAGGAACGAGATGTCGTTGAGCACCGAGTGCTCAGCGCCGGGGTAGTGGAAGCCGGCGTTGCGGAACTCGACCTGGCCACGGGTGCGGGGGGTGGCGCCAACTTCGGGCGGGACGACCGACGAGTCGGTGTCGAGCACCTCCTGGACGCGGCCCGACGACACGGCGGCGCGGGGAATCACCGACACCATGAAGGTCGCCATGACGATCGACATGAGGATCTGCACGAGGTAGCTGAGGTAGGCGACGATCGTGCCGACCTGGATGTGGCCTTCGGCGACCCGGTGGGCGCCGAGGGCGACCACGCCCACCGACGACAGGTTCACGAGAATGTTCACGGTCGGGAACATCGAGGACTGGAGGCGCCCGGCGCGCAACGACACCGCCGTCAACTCCGTGTTGGCCTTGGTGAAACGGCGGTCCTCTTCCTTCTCGCGCACGAAGGCGCGCACGACGCGAATGCCGGTGATCTGCTCGCGCAGGATGCGGTTGATCTCGTCGATGCGTTCCTGCATGACCCGGAACGACGGCACCATGCCGCCGACGATGAGGCCGAGGACGATTGCCGCGGCGGGCATCGACACGAGCAGGATGGCGGACAGGCCGACGTCCTGGCGCAGCGCCATGATCACGCCCACGACCATGGTGATGGGTGCCGAGATCGCCATCGTGCACACCATCACGACGAGCATCTGGATCTGCTGCACGTCGTTGGTGATGCGCGTGATCAGCGACGGCGCACCAAAAGTGCCCACCTCGCGCGCCGAGAAGCCCGTCACCTTGTGGAACAGGTTGTTGCGGATGTCGCGGCCGAAGCTCATGGCGACCTTGCCGCCGAGGTACACGGCCCACACCGAGAACACGATCTGCACGAGCGAGAAGCCGAGCATGATGAAGCCTTCGTGCCAGATGTAGTGCGTGTTCTTCTGCAGGATGCCCTTGTCGATGATGCGGGCGTTGAGTGTGGGCAGCGTCAGCGCCGCGCTGGTCTGCACCGCCTGCAGCGCGACCATGACCAGCAGCGTCTTCTTGTAGGGCCGCAGGTGGGTGCGGAGGACTTTGATCAGCATGCGCCGGGCTTCCTTCCGTCGGGCCTGGCATGGACGCCGTAGAGGAACAACTTCACGACGTCGCGCGACGACATGGGGTTGTCGTTGAGCATGGGGTGGGTCACCGACATCGTCAGCGCCCGTAGGAACTTGGCGGCCTCGGCCGGCTTCACGCCGAGGCGGTCCTTGTGCGCCTCGAAGAGCCGCGTGAGCGCCGGGCTGATCGGCGTCGGCTCGGATTTCTTCTGCGGATGAAAGCGTGGTCCCACGGCCGACATGAGCTGCCAGATGTCGACGACGCGACGCTGGATGGCGGCGACGGCTTCATCGAGGCACTTCTCGAAGGGCCGGTCGAGCTTGATCCTCGACAGCGCTTCTTCGAGGGCGGTGGTGTCGAGTGCCTTCTCGAGGACGGCCGCGATCACTTCGTCCTTGTCGGTGAAGGCACGGAAGATCGTGCCTTCGGCGATGCCCGCCGCGTCGGCGATCTGGCGCGTCGTCACCGCCTCGCCGTACTCGAGCAGGAGCGGGAGGGTCGCCTCGACGATCATCGCCCGCCGCTCTTCGGGGGGAAGGGCGCTGGCCCGCTTGGGCCGCGACGAAAGAGCCTGAGTCACAGCGCTACTATAAGTGAGTGCGCACTCACTCACAAAACGGGACCGTCGAGCTGTACTACGAGACGTTCGGGAACCCGGCGGACCCGACGCTGCTGCTGGTCAACGGCCTCGGCAGCCAGTGCATCAACTTCAAAGAGGCGTTCTGCGAGAAGTTCGCGGCGAATGGGTTCCAGGTCGTGCGCTTCGACAACCGCGACGTGGGCCTTTCGTCCCACTTGCCCGACGGGCCCGAGTACACGCTCGCCGACATGGCCGACGACGGCTTCGCCGTGCTTGACGCCGTCGGCGCGCAGCAGGCGCACATCGCCGGCTGGTCGATGGGCGGCATGATCGTGCAGACGATGGCGCTGGCGCATCCGCAGCGTGTGCTGTCGATGACGACGGTGATGTCGTCGCCCGGCGGTGTCGCGCTGGCCGCCGATCCCGACGTGGCGGCGGTCTTCGGAGCCAAGGCGCCCAAGACACGCGACGAGGCGGTGGCGCAGTACATCGCCGGGATCAACGTGTGGGGCAGCCCAGCGTTCCGCGAGGTCGAACGCCTCACCGCGGATGCCGAGGCGGCGTATGACCGCTGCTTCGACCCCAAGGGCCGCGCCCGCCAGGTGGCCGCCATTGCCCGCTCGGGTTCACGCCAGGAGGCGCTGCGTTCGCTTGCCGTGCCCACACTCGTCCTCCACGGCGACGCCGATCGCCTCGTCCCGATCGACGCCGGCCGCCTGACCCACGAGTGCATCCCCGGCTCGACCTTCTCGGTCGTCGAGGGCATGGGCCACGACTACCCGCCGCAGCTGTGGGACACGATCGTCGAGCGCATCACCACCCATGCCCGCGGCGTCTCCTGACAAACTTGTGTTCTGTCGCACCCGTTTCGGGTGCGACAGAACACAAGTTTGTGGTTGGGCTATTAGGACATCGCCGCCAGGAGCCAGGCGAGCCAGGCGTCGAGGCCCTCGCCCGTCGTGGCGCTGACCGGCAGCACGATCGCCGACGGGTTGACGGCGCGCACATTGGCGACGAACGCGTCGACGTCGAAATCGAGGTGGGGGAGCAGGTCGACCTTGTTCATCACGACGACGTCGACGGCGCGGAACATCACCGGGTACTTGAGCGGCTTCTCCTCACCCTCGGTGACGGCGAACACCATCGCCTTGGCGTGCTCGCCGACGTCGAACTCGGCGGGACACACCAGGTTGCCCACGTTCTCGACGATGACCACGTCGAGTTCCGCCAGCGGCAGCCCGGCGAGGCCGGCGCGCACCATGCGGGCGTCGAGGTGGCACTCGCCGGCGAAGCCCTTGCCCGTGTTCACGAGCGAGACGGCAGCGGCGAGCGGCGACAACTTGTCGGCGTCGAGGCTCGTCTCGACGTCGCCTTCGACGACGCCGATGCGCAACCGGTCGCGCAGTGCGTCGAGGGTCCGCTGCAGCAGCGTGGTCTTGCCGGCTCCCGGCGACGACATGAGGTTGAGCGACCACACGCCGTGGGTCGCCAGGTCTTCGCGGTTGTGGTCGGCGAGGTGATCGTTCTCGGCCAGCAACGACTCCATCACGTCGGTCCGGTGCACGAGTCCCACTAGACACGCTCCTCGTCGAAGGACAACAGGTCGAACTCCTCGCCGCTGACCACCGTGACCTCGAACCCTTCGCACTCGTCGCACTGCGGAATCGGCAGGTCGAGGGTCGTCGTGGCGCCGCACTCCTCGCACACCACGACGGCGGGCACGTGGTCTATGGCGAGTATGCAGCCGGCGAGGTCGGTGTCCTGGGTGCGGACCTGCCACGCGAACTCCAACGCGTCGGGCACGACTTGGCGCAGGTAACCGATGCGCACGTCGACGCGCTCGACGCGGCGACCGCCGCGGCGCGCCGTCACGGTGTCGAAGATCGACTCGGCGATCGCCATCTCATGCATCGCGGCGCCGGATGATGCGGCCGTAGTTGTAATACGCGGCGCACGCGCCTTCCGACGACACCATGCACGTGCCGATCGGCGTTTCGGGCGTGCAGGCGGTGCCGAAGACCTTGCACTGCCACGGCTTGAGCGCGCCCTTCAACACCTCGCCGCACTGGCACGCCTTGGGGTCGGCCACGCGCACGTTGGGGATTTCGAAGCGCACCTCGGCGTCCCACTTGGCGAACTCGGCGCGCAGCTTGAGCGCGCTCTGGGCGATGAAGCCGAGGCCGCGCCACTCGAAGTGCGGGCGCAGCTCGAACACCTCGGCGAGCGCGGCGAGCGCGGTGGCGTTGCCTTCGTCGCGCACGACGCGGGTGTACTGGTTCTCGACTTCGCAGCGACCGTCGCGCAACTGCAGCAGCAGCATCTCGATGGCCTGGAGGATGTCGAGAGGTTCGAACCCGGCGGTCACCAGCGGCAGGTGGTAGTCGCGCGGCACGAACCGGTACGGGCGGTTGCCCACGACGGTCGACACGTGGCCGGGCCCGATGAAGCCGTCGAGGCGCATGTCGGGCGAGTCGAGGATCGCCTTGATCGGCGGCACGATCGTCACGTGGTTGCAGAACACGCTGAAGTTGACGACGGCGTCGTCGCGAGCGCGTTGCAATGTGAGCGCCGTCGACGGCGCCGTCGTCTCGAAGCCGACGGCGAAGAACACGACCTCGCGCTCGGGGTTATCGACGGCCAGTTGCAGCGCGTCGAGCGGCGAGTACACGACGCGCACGTCGGCGCCGCGCGCCTTGGCCGCCAGCAGGCTGTTGCCGCGGCCGCCGCCCGGCACGCGCATCAGGTCGCCGAAACTGGTGAAGATCACGTTGGGCGTCGACGCGATGGCGATGGCATCGTCGATGCGACCCATCGGGATCACACATACGGGACAACCGGGTCCGTGGACCAGCTCGATGTTGCTCGGCAGGACGTGCTCGATGCCGTGGCGGTAGATGGCGTGGGTGTGGCCGCCGCAGACCTCCATGAACTTGTAGTGGCGGTCGGGGTCGACGAGTGCGCCGATGCGTTCGATGACGCGGCGCGCCGCAACCGGATCGCGGTACTCGTCGACGAACTTCACGTGAGTTCTCCGTCTTCGAGCGCCGCGAGCGCGGCGACGGCTTCGGCCTCGTCGATCTTGGCCATGGCGAAGCCGACGTGGATCAGCACCCAGTCGCCCAGCGCTGCCGGGTCGTCCTCCAGCAGGCCGACGTTGATGACGCGGCGCACGCCGCTCACGTCGACCCGCGCCAGCTGGTCGTTGTCGAGTATCTCGACGATCTGGCCGGGGATCGCTAGGCACATGGTTCGTCCGCCAAGGACTCGACGATACGCACTGCGGCGTCGACGGCCGCGTGCACCGGCGCCGACAGTCCGATCCCCTCGGCCACCGACGCGGGCTGGCAGCCCACCACCAGCACGCGCTCGAGGCGCCCACCCATGTTCGCCACCATCCGCAGCACGGACTCGGGCGTCATGGCGTGCGCGTCGGTGGCCGCGCCGGCGGCGACCGCGGCGTCCACGGTCGCGAGCTCGACCAGGCGGACCGTGCCGGGGGCCTCGTCGCCGGCGAGCGTGTCCACGAGGATCAACGTCTCGTACCCGTCGAGCAGGTCGAGCGCGAGGTGCGTCCCGCGCACGCCGTAGTCCTCGACGCGGACGTGCGCGGGCAAGGCGCGGTCACGCAAACGGGCGATCACCTCGCAGCCGAAGCCGTCGTCGCCGAGGAAGATGTTGCCGACGCCGGCGACCATCGTCTTCATACGAGTTCGATCTCGTCGGGGTAGAAGTAGCGGTAGCGGCCAAAATCGTCGTCGCCGTCGACCACCACGGCGACGTACTGCGCTCCCTCGAGGTCCTCGAACAATCCCTTCACGGTCGCCGACATCCCCGCGACGAGCATGTCCTGCGCGTCAGTGCGCCGGTGCTTGCTCGGCTGCAACCGCACGCGGCTGCCGACGCGCAACTGGGGCGTGAGCATGTCGGCGTGCAGTGCGGCCAGCGCATCAGGGGTGAGCGTCTCGACGCGGTCGACCAAAGCGCGCGCCAGCGGATCGGTGTCGCGCGCCCACTCCTTCTCGTCGGCCGTCAGCGTCATCACCCGCAACGACAGGATCTCGTCGATCTCGGTGCCGTCGAACATCGCCCCCGGACTGCGGGGTGCGACTTCCGGGTGGTCGTAGAGGATGATCGGCGACGCCAGCATCAGGTCGTCGCCAGCCAAGACGGGAAAGGCGCCGTCGTTGGCGCACCCCTCGACGGCGGTGCGGGCGTCGGGCGGCGGGTCGAGCGAAGAAACGAACCGGCCGTGATCGACGTGCAGGAGCGCGTGCGCCGCCAGCGCCGAATACGCGATCGCCTCGTCGCGTGACGCGCCGGCGGGTCCCCAGTCGGTGGTGTTCTCGACGGACAGACGCACGCGCACGTAGCCGTCGACCGGCGCCGTCTCGAGATGCAGGATGCCGGAGACCGCCGCGCGAGTGCGCACGACGCGGGTTGACGGGTCGAGATACTCGACGGTGTGATCGGCGGGGAGAGCGAAGGGCGTGACGCCCACGCCGATGTCGAAGGACTGCGGTACGCCTTCGTCCCACGACGTGACGCGGTGCCCCTCGTGCTCGACCTCGTCGACGCGGGTGAAGCCATCCGCGCCGGCCACCTCGACTTGCCGGCGCTGACACTGCAAGAACCGCACCCGTGCCGTCACGCGGAACCCCGGGCCGGCCTCGGCGATGCACTCGGTCGCCAGCGCGGCGTGCTCGAAGCCGTCGGCGTGCGCGTAGCGCGGCGGCACCAGCACGCCGAACTGCCACCGCATCCGATTCTTGGTGACACCGGCGCGGTAGGGATACAGCACGTAGCCCTCCCACAGCACGGCATCGGCGATGGCCTGCGCGGGGGCGAAGGGATCCGTGCTCACGCCGAGCGGCCGTGCTCGGCCGCCTCCGACAGTGCCCGCGCCAGCTCGGCTTTGTCGATCGGCTTCGTGAGGTAGTCGTCCATGCCGGCCGCGATGCCTTCGGTGCGGTCGCCGGGCATGGCGTGGGCGGTGAGTCCGACGATCACCGGTTGGCGTACCGCCGACCCGAGCGCCCGGATGTGGCGCGACGCCGCCAACCCGTCCATGCGCGGCATGGAGATGTCCATCAGCACCACGTCGAAGTCGGCGTCCTCGACGGCGCTGACCGCCTCGAAGCCGTCGGTGACGAACTCGGCGCTGTAGCCGAGCGTCTCGAGCACGCGCCGCAGCACGAACGTGTTCACCGCGTTGTCCTCGGCAACCAAGATGCGCAGCTGGCTCGGGGCGGTGACGCCGTTGACCCGTTCGGGGGGAGCGGCTGCCTCGGGCAGCGCGCTGGCGTCAAGTGCCTTCGCTCGCCACGTGAAGACGAAGCGAGCACCGCCGAGCGAGCTTTCTTCGATCCAGATGTTGCCGCCCATGAGCGTGCATAGCTGCCGGCAGATGGCGAGGCCGAGTCCCGCCCCGCCATGACGGCGCGCCACGCCGGCGTCGGCTTGGCGGAACTCGTCGAACAGCGCGTCGGCCAGGTCGACGGGGACGCCTTCGCCCGAGTCGTCGACCGAGCAGATGAACTCCCACTCGTCGTCGAAGGGCAGTGCCGACAGGTACACCTCGACGGCGCCTTCGTTGGTGAACTTGGTGGCGTTCGTGAGCAAGTTGAGCAGGATCTGGCGCAGCCGGCTCTCGTCGCCCAGGACGACGGGCGGTGTCGTGTCGTCGACCTCGACGTCGAGGGCGAGGCCCTTCTCCCGGATCGACGGGGCGGCGATCTCCATGGTGCGCGCGAGCCAGGCGCGCACCGCCATTGGTTGGAGGTCGAGGTCGAGGCTGGAGGCCCGCAGGCGGCTGAAGTCGAGGATGTCGGCGATCAGCTTCAACAGGAACTTGGCCGAGGTCTGCATCGTGCGGACCATCTCGGCCTGTTCGCTCGACAGGGGCGACTCGCTCAACAACTCCGAGAGCACGATCACGGAGTTGAGCGGCGTGCGCAGTTCGTGCGTCATCGTCGCCAAGAAGATTTGGCGGGCCGTCGCCGCCTCTTCGGCCGCGTCCTTCGCGACGGTGAGCTCGGCGTTGATGCGCGTGAGTTCCTCGACGCGCAGCCGTTCGATGGCGGTGACCCGTTCCTGCGCCTGCTTCGTTGCAGTGATGTCGAAGGCGACGCCCTGGAAGAAGTCGGGCCGGCCGAGTTCGTCTTTGATCAGTCGGGCTTCGCCGAGGATCCACACCTCGTGGCCGTCGCGGGCGAAGAAGCGGACTTCGGCGCGGAAGGGCTCGCCCGTCTGCACGCCGCGTGTGAACGCGGCGACGAGCCGATCGTGGTCGGCCGGATGCAGCTGGCGGTACCAGAGGAGCGGGTCGCCGAGCCATTCCTCGGCGGTGAAGCCGAGCAGCTCTTCGATCTGTGGGCTGACGAAGACCTCGTTCTCACCTTCGCCCAGCGCGGCGTAGAAGACGACGGCGGGGATCTGCGAGATCAGCGACTTGAAGCGCGCTTCGGTGCGCTCGACGCGCGCCGCCAGCTCGCGGGGGTCTTCGTGGTTGCCGTTGTGGTTGGCGTGGTTGCGGTCCTGCTCCGGCCAGATCAGCAGCGAGCGGTCGCCGAGTTGCGACGCGTCGGGGAACACCGCTTGACCGAGGCGCAGCAACACGTCGAGCGCACTGCCGTCGATCATGGCGAGGTCGGCGAGTTGCTGCTCGAGCAGCGCCTGGGCGGCCTCGTCGCTGTCGAACTCGCCGGCGCCGCGGCGTGTCACGGGCTGTACCTCGGAGGGTGCACCGTCTGGAGCACCTTGCCGCCGCCGAGTGTCATGTGAACACCACACGGCAGGCACGGGTCGAAGCTGCGGACGACGCGCATGATGTCGATGCCCTTGAAGTTGTCGCGGTCGTTCTCTTCGAAGATGGGTGTGCCGATGATGGCGTCTTCATACGGCCCGGCGGTGCCGAAGCTGTCGCGCGGGCTGGCGTTCCACGACGTCGGTGGGTACGGGTGATAGTTCGCAACCCGGCCGTCGCGGATCACCATGTGATGCGACAGCAGCCCGCGTACGGCCTCGTGGAAGCCGCAGGCGACCGCTTCTTCGGGGACGTCGAACGGCGTCCAGGTTTCGACGCGGCCGGCGGCCAGCTCGGCACGCGCCTGGTCGAGGAAGTAGAACGCCTTGGCGGCGGCGTAGGCCTGGAAGTACGAGCGGGCGCGGTCGCGTTCGAGGGCGTTCGACCACTGCGGGATCGTCCACTCCAGCTGCACCTCGCCGACGTTCGCCGTACGCGGCAGCGTGATCTCCACGCTGTTTCCCGTCGCGCGGACGAAAGGCGTTTCGACGAGCCCGGCCAGGGCCGTCACCCACAGGCGTGCGAGCGGCCCGCCACCGGTGTCGAGCGGGAGGTGGTCGCCGCTGCGGGCGTCGTACCAGCGCGGCGACATCACCCACGTGTACTTGTCGTTGAGGTCGCGCTTGGCCGGATGCGGCAACGTCGTCTGGTTCCAGGGATGCCGCGGGTCGACGGGGTTGCCCAGCGGGTCGTGCGTCACGAACATCTCACCGCCGGCCCAGTCGTCGTAGTACGAGCTGCCGAGCAGGATGCGCATGCCGAGGTTGATCTCGACCAGGTCAGTGGTGACGAGTTCGCCGTCGACGACGATGCCCGGCGTCACGAACATCTGCCGGCCCCAGTCCGTCATCGTCTCGTAGCGGAAGTCGCAGTGGCCGGGGTTCTGGAACGTGCCGAGCGATGCCAGCAGGATGCGGCGGCGGCCTACCTCTTCGTAGCCCGGCAGCGCTTCGTAGAAGAAGTCGAACAGGTCGTCGTGGAGCGGGACCATGCGCTTGAGGAACTCCGTGTAGCGCAGGAGGCGCACGAGGTAGTCGTCGAGCAGTTGCGACGTGACGACGGTGCCGACGCCGCCGGGGTACAGCGTGGACGGGTGCACGTGGCGCCCCTCCATCAAGCAAAACATCTCGCGGGTGACGCGGCTCATGTGCAGCGCCTCGCGATACAGCTCGCCCTCGAAGGGGTTGAAGGCGCGCATGATGTCGCCGATGGTGCGGTAGCCGTGCTGCTCGAAGTGGGGCGCCGGTGTGGTGCGGGCCCGCTCGAGCACGCCCGGGTTCGTCTCGGCGACCATGCGCTCGCAGAAGTCGACTCCGACGAGGTTCTCCTGGAACAGGTTGTGGTCGAACATGTACTCGGCGGCTTCGCCGAGGTTGATCACCCACTCGGCGAGCGCTGGCGGATGGATGCCGAAGGCCATGTGCTGCGTGTACAGCGCGCACGTGGCGTGGTTGTCGCCGCAGATGCCGCAGATGCGGCTCGTGATCTGGTGAACGTCGCGCGGGTCTTTGCCGCGCATGAACACGCTGTAGCCGCGAAAGATCGACGACGTCGACTGGCAGTCGACGACGACCCGCTGGTCGAAGTCGATCTTGGTGTGCACTCCGAGCGACCCGACGATGCGGGTGATCGGATCCCACGACATCTCGACGACGGAGTCGCGCGTGTCACTCATCGCGTTGGGCCTCGGGTCGCGGGGTGATGCGAACGCGGCGCCACTCGGGTTCGAGGTTCATCGATCGGCGCGTGATGTCGCGCAGGGCGCGCACGGTGCGGCCGTAGAGCAAGACGGCGGACGTCGACATCTTGGCGCCGGCCGGCTCGTCCATGAACGGTTCGAATTTGTCGGGCCAGCCGGGCATCGTGCAGCCGTTGCAGGCACCGCCGACGTTGGCGCACCCGCCGACGCCGTTGATCCAGCCCTGCTTGGCGACGTTGCAGTCGGCGACGGGCCCCCAGCAGCCGAGCTTCACGATGCAGCGGCTCGAGCCGTAGGCACCGGCGAAGTCGCCCTGTTCGTAGTAGCCGCCGCGGTCGCAGCCCTCGTGCACGGTGTGGTCGAAGAGGGCGGCCGGGCGGCGTTCGGCGTCGAGGGCGAGCGGCGGCTGGTCGCCGACGCGGAAGCGCAGCAGCTCGAGAAGCGTCGACGTGACGTTGTCGGGACGAACAGGACAGCCGCTGATGTTGACGACCGGGAGTCCGGACGGCGCCGTCCAGTCCCAACCGAGGTAGTCCGTGAGACCCATCGCGCCGGTCGGGTTACCTGGCATGGCGTGGATGCCGCCGTAGGCCGCGCAGGTGCCGACGGCCACGACCGCCCACGCGTGGGCTGTGAGCCGATCGATCCATTCGACGGTCGTGATCGGCTCACCGGTTTCCGGGTCGTTGCCCATGGCGGCGAAGTACCCCTCCCCGCTGCGCGACTCGTCGGGCACCGAACCTTCGACGACGAGGATGTACGGGTCCATCTCGCCGCGCGCCGCGCGGTGGAACGTCGCCAGGAATTCGTCGCCGACCTCGTAGCCGAGGATCGGGTGGTGCAACTCGACGGCGGGCACGCCGGGGAAGACCCCGTCGACGAGGTCCTCGATGCTCGGTTGCGTCGCCGCCGTCATGGCGATGCTGTCGCCGTCGCAACCGAGGCCAGCGGTCAACCACAGGACGGGTACCCCCTGCTGCAGTTGCCGCGTGTCGGTCAAGAAAACCTCCAGGTCAGACGGTTGTCAGAAGCATATGGTCGCTCACCAGGTGTCAACGTTGGGTCGCTTCTTTCCCTCGCGCACCGGAGCCGGCGGCACGGCGTCGAGGGCGGACGTGATCCAGCGGCGGGAGTCGGCCGGGTCGATCACGTCGTCGATCTCGAAGTAGCTGGCAGAGTTGATCGCTTTGCCGTGTTCGTACATCCGGGCCACCATCTCTTCGAACACGCGCTCGCGTTCGGCGTCGTCCTCGATCGCCTCGAGTTCGCGCCGATAGCCCAGGCGCACCGCGCCCTCGAGGCCCATGCCGCCGAACTCGCCCGTGGGCCAGGCGACGGTGAACAGCGGCGACTTGAAACACCCGGCCGCCATCGTCATGGCGCCGAGGCCGTAGCCCTTGCGCAACACGATGGTCATCGTCGGCACCGTCACGTTGGCGCCCACGACGAACATGCGACTCACGTGGCGCACCAGCGCCGTCTTCTCGACTTCGGGTCCGACCATGATCCCCGGCGTGTCGCACAGCATCAGCAATGGGATGTCGAACGCGTCGCACAACTGCATGAAGCGCGCCGCCTTGTCGGCGCCATCGGCGTCGATCGCGCCCGCGAGGTGGGTGGGATTGTTCGCAATTACACCTATCGGCCGCCCTTCGACGCGGATGAAGGCCGTGACCATGCCGAGGCCGAAGTGTGGACGGATCTCGAGGACGGACTCGTCATCGGCGATGGCCGCGACGGCGGCGCGCGTGTCGTAGACGCGCAGGCGGTTCTCGGGCACGACGTCGCGGCAGCGTGTCGGATCGCGATAGGTCCAGTCGTCACGCCGCCCGCCGAAGTACGACAGGTAAAGCTTGGCAACGGCGACGGCTTCGGCTTCGTCGGCCACTGCGATGTCGACCACGCCGTTGGGCACCTGCACGCTCATCGGGCCGATTTCCTCGGGCTTGAAGACACCGAGGCCGCCGCCTTCGACCATCGCCGGACCGCCCATCCCGATGTTGGAGTTCTGCGTTGCGATCACGACGTCGCAACACCCGAGGATGGCGGCGTTGCCGGCGAAGCAGCGACCGCTGTTGATGCCGACGAGCGGCACGAGGCCCGACAGCTCGCCGAAGAGCCGGAACGCCAGCACGTCGAGGCCCGAGCCGCCGATGCCGTCGGTGTCGCCGGGGCGCCCACCGCCGCCTTCGGTGAAGAACACCACCGGGGCTCGCAGCGTCGCCGCCAGTTCGAAGAGGCGGTCCTTCTTGCGGTGATTCTGCGCGCCTTGCGTCCCGGCGAGCACGGTGTAGTCGTACGACACCACGACCGTCGGGCGGCCGTCGACTTTCGCGATCCCGCCGATCATGCCGTCGGCCGGCGTCTGCGTGATCAGGTCGTCGATCGAACGGCGACGCCGTTGCGCGGCCACGACGATCGGTCCGTACTCGACCAGCGTGCCCGGGTCGATCAGGTCGGCGACGTTCTCGCGCGCCGTGCGCTGCCCGGTCTTGCGCCGCCGCGCCACCGCCTCGGGTCGGTGCGCGTCGAGCCCGACTTCATGCCGCGCCACGACCTCGGCGAGGTCCGCCCGAGGGTCGCCCGCCGGTTTTTGTGTCCCCAGGTTCGGGTCTTTCGGATCTGGGGACACAAAAACCTGGGGGGTCAACGTGAGAAGGGCCGTGCCGGGGGTGACGTTGTCGCCCGGCTTGACGCTGATCGTGGCGACGACGCCGTCGCTGCCGGCTTCGACGACGTGTTCCATCTTCATCGACTCGACGACGGCGACGGTCTGGCCGGCGTGCACGTGGTCGCCGACGCTCACGGCGACGGACGCGACAATGCCGGTCAGGGGCGAGGCGACGTCGATCACGCGCTCGAAGCTAGGCGACGGTCGATCTCGGCACCCATGACCTTGCAGTCCGTCGCCGGGTGGGCGAAGTGGCACAGCAACGTGCCGCGCAGGTAGTTGCGGGCGTTTTCGAGCTTGCGGATCTCGTCCTCGAGGGTCTCGAGGCGAGCGAGGCCGATCGCCTTCCACTCGCGCACGTCGCGCGCCGCCAGGACGCCGATGATGTCGTCGAGCGACAGCCCGGCGTCTTGCATCATCCCGATGAACACCAAGCGGCGCAGCGATTCGTCGGTGTAGCGGCGCTGCCCCGACGACCGGCCGTCGGGCGCCAGGAGCCCACGGCGCTCGTAGTAGCGGACCGTCGAGGTGGGCACGCCGGCCCGCGCCGCCAGATCTCCGATTGCCATCACACGAGGTACTTGACTTGAACCTGGGTTCAATTGTCAAGGTCCCTGCTATGGAAACCTCCGTGCCCAATCACCACGCCCACCACCGCCCCTTCTCCGGGCTGTCGGGCTTTCTCATCGGCGTGTCGTTCGTGTTCGGCCGCGACCAGGTCGGTGAGTTCGCCGCCGACGTCGCCGGTCTGCACTCCGGTGATCGCGTCGTCGACATCGGGTGCGGCCCCGGAGTGGCGGCGCGCCTGGCGCGCCGACGCGGCGCGGCCAGCGTCGTCGGCGTCGACCCGGCGGCGGTGATGCTGCGCCTCGGCCGCGTCCTGACGCCGTTCGGTGGCGCGAAGTTCCGCCACGGCAGCGCGGAGCACCTACCGCTCGACGACGGCAGCGTCGACGTGGCGTGGTCGCTGTCGACGGTGCACCACTGGCAGGACCTCGACGCCGGCCTCGACGAGGTGCGGCGCGTCCTCGTGCCCGGCGGTCGCTTCGTGGCCATCGAGGCCAACACGACCAACGGCGCCTCGGGCCACGGCGCACACGGGTGGACCGACGATCAGGCGGAGGGCTTCGTCACCGCGTGCCGGTCCCACGGCTTTGCCGACGTGCGCACCGAACGGCGCGTCGCGGATAGGCGGCCGCGCATCGCCGTCGTGGCCGTGCGGTCCTGAGTCCGGGCCTACTTCACGAAGGCGACGGGCAGCGCGCGGGGCCCGCGCACCTGACCCTTGGCCCAGCGCACGGCGTCGGGATCGGCGAGCCGGAACGGACCGACGCGCTCGACGAAGTGCTGCACCGCCACTTGCACTTCGAGCCGGGCGAGGTTCGAACCGAGGCAGCGGTGGATGCCGACGCCGAAGGCGAGGTGGCGGTTCTCGGCGCGGTCGATGATGACCTCGTCGGCGCGGTCGAAGGCGGCGGGGTCGCGGTTGGCCGACGGAAACGGCAGCAGCAGCGGGTCACCCTTGCGCATCGGGCACCCGCGGAACTCGGTGTCGTGGGTGACCTCGCGCGCCATCGTCACCGGGGCGTAGGCCCGCAGCAGTTCTTCGAGGGCAACGGGCCACAGTTGCGGCTCGGCGCGCAGCCGATCCTGATCATTCGGATGGTCGGCAAGGTGCCAGATCGACGCCCCGATGGCCGACCACGTCGTGTCGATGCCGGCGAGGAGTAACAGCAGGCACATGCCAAACAACTCGTCCTGCTGCAGTTCGCGGCCGATGACACCTTGGGCTTCGGCCACCAGGAACGAGATCAGGTCGTCACCCGGGCTGGCCTTCATCTGCTCCATGTGCTCGCCGAAGTACTGGAACAGCTGGAACAGATTGGCGCCGGCGATCTCGATGTTCGTCGGCGCCGACTCCAGCAACTGGACGACCCACGTGCGGAACTGGGCGCCGTCCTCGGGCGGGATGCCGAGCATCGTGGCGATCACCCGCACCGGGATGTACTGCGCGTAGTCGGCCGCCGCGTCGCAGCCGTCGCCGTCGACGAAGGCGTCGATCAGCTCGTCGCAGTGCGCTTCGACCGCCGGGCGCAGCTGCTCGATGCGGCCGGGGGCGAAGAACGGCAGCAGCATGCGGCGGATCTCGGTGTGGTAGGGCGGGTCGCTCGAAATGGGCGGGACGACGATGCCGAAGTCGGCCATCGACCCGTACTGCGCCACGAGCGGGCTGCGCGAGCTGAACGTGTCGGTGTCCTGGGCGATCGCCACGATGTCGTCATGGCGCGTCGGCACCCACATGCCGCGGAATGCGTCGGAGTGGGCGACGGGGCAGCGCTCCCGCAACTCGTCCCACACCGCGAACGCGTTGCCCGCGTACTCGTCGGTGTAGTGGTTGAACTCGGTCGCCCAATCAGTCACGCGGGCAATGCTATGGCCAGTGCGTCTCCCGCTTGCCCTGCGTCCGCGGGTCGAGCGACATATCGGGCTCGGTGGCGATCGTCTGGATCGGCCGGCCGCGGTCGTCCACGACGTCGAGGCGGATCGGATGCGATTCGAGCATGAACGAGCGGAGATCGTCGCGGTCCTCGCCCACCCGCACGACCACGCCGCGCTCAGCCGCCATCGCTTCGTCGGGGTTCTTCTCGCCGAGCCCCATGAGGATCAGCGCCATCGTGGCGCCGAGGGCGGCGCCGATGAGCAGCCCGGCGACGACGCGGGTGCCCGTCGCCAGGTGCGAGCCGTGCACTACCAGCGCGATCGGCAACATGATCACCATGCCGGCCACGATGAACAGCGGCATCATCCACGCCGCGGTCTTCATCGCTTCCTTCGGGTAGATCACGCCGACCTGTGGGGCGGCGAAGCTGGCGCGCATCTCGTCGCTCATCTCGGCGTTGAGCGAATCGCGCCGGTCCTGGTCGGTGCCGGCGTGCACGTCGCGCTCGTAGAAGCGGCGCTTCAGCTCTTCGATGACGTGGTCGGCGGTTTCCTGGTCGGGATACACGGCGAGCAACTCGTGGCGCCGCTGAGGTTGGAAGTCCATTTCACGCACGCCATGGGCGTACCCGTTACGGCTCCAAAATCACCGCGTACTCGGGGCAGTTGTTGACCGCCAGCTGGGCGCGCGCGGCCTGTTCGGGCGCGACCGAGCCGTCCCCGATGGCGTGGGCGTAGCCGAGGTCGTCGGCTGCGAAGAGATCTTCGGCCACGGCGACGCAGCGGCAGTGGCCCTGGCAGCGTTCGGGATCGACCCACACCCTCATGGGGTGCGTTCTTACTCCTCGTCGACGGCGGTGGCGAACATGCCGATGCCGAACAGCACGGCAATCGTGAACGCGACGGGAACCGACAGCGGGAAGAAGTGCACCAGCACCCAACCCGTCACCGCGAGAGGAGTGACGACGAAGCCGAGCAGGCCGAGGAGCATCGACATGAAGCCGAGGTCTCGGCGCCGCGGCGCCAGCGTGACCTCGAGGTCGCCGTAGTGCCACGTTGTCGTCGTCATGCCGCCTCCATCGGTTGCTGCGGCCGGGGTTCTGAGCGTTGTGGAGGAATCTTTCCCACATTGTTGGGAAATCAAAAGCAAACCAGTGGTTTTGCAATACTCCGGGTATGGGGTGGAACGGACTCGGTGTCGGCCTGGCGAACCTGTGGCGGCTCGCCGACGCGCAGACACGCTCGATCAGCCCGGAGAACTTCACCGGTGAGAAGGGCAAAGGCGGCATGGCGACCGAGGGCACGGGGTCGTGGCCGTCGTCGGACCTGGGCCAGGGCTGGAAGGTGTCGCCGTCGGTGAAGATCGCCCCCGGCGAGACGTTCACGCTGTGCGACATCAAGGGCTCGGGCGCCATCCAGCACATCTGGCTGACGCCGACGGGCACGTGGCGCAACCAGACCATCCGCATCTACTGGGACGGCCAGGAGAACCCGTCGGTGGAGTGCCCGCTCGGCGACTTCTTCGCGTCGGGCTGGGGTGAGTACGCGCCTATCTCGTCGCTCGCCGTATGCGTCAACCCGGGGAGCGCCTTCAACTGTTACTGGGAGATGCCGTTTCGTACCGGCGCCCGCATCACGCTCACCAACGAGAGCCACAAGGAGCGCACGCTCTACTACCAAATCGACTACTCGGAGTGTGAGGTGCCCGAAGACGCGGCGTACTTCTGCGCGCAGTTCCGCCGCGTCAACCCGCTGCCCAAGGGCGAGGTCGTCAAGGTGCTCGACGGCGTCGTCGGCGCCGGGCAGTTCGTGGGCCTGCACTGCTGCTGGGGCGTCAACAACTCGGGCTGGTGGGGCGAGGGCGAGCTCAAGTTCTTCATCGACGGCGACGGCGAGTGGCCCACGATCTGCGGCACCGGCACCGAGGACTATTTCTGCGGGTCGTACAACTTCGATCGCGACGGGCAGTACACCGAGTTCGTCACGCCGTATGCCGGCATGCCGCTCGTGCTGCGGCCCGACGGCACCTACCGATCGCAGCAGCGCTTCTCGCTGTACCGCTGGCACATCACCGACCCGATCCGGTTCCAGTCCGACCTGCGCATCGAGATGCAGGCGCTCGGGTGGCGGTCGGGCTGGAAGTACAACCAACTCCAGGACGACATCGCCACCACGGCCTTCTGGTACCAGACCCTGCCCGTCGCCCCCTTCCCGCCGTATCCGTCAGCGCTCGACCGCGAGATCGTCTAAGCCATAGCCGTGAAGTTGTGGGCGAACTCGGGCGACTCGCACATCATCGAGCCGATCAATCTCTTCGACCAACTGCCTGACCACCTGCGCGAGCGCATGCCGCGCAGCGTGAAGGACCTCGGCGGCGAGTTCGAGACCATCTACGTCGACGGCCAGGAGTTCCGCCGTGAGCTGCCGCAGGGGCCGAAGAAGAAAGGATTCGGCGGGATCAACGCGCGGCCGATCGGCACAACCGACAACGACTTCATCGAGCGCGTCATCAACGGCAACGACGCCGAGCACCGCATCAAGGACCTCGACAACGAAGGCGTCTGGGGCGAGGTCATCTACCCGGGGTTGGGCATCTGGCAGTTCAACATCCGCACCCCCGAGGTGGCGCGTGCCGGAGCGCGCCTGCTCAACGAGTTCGTCGGCCACTTCCAGTCGAAGTCGCCGCGGTTCGTGTGCTGCGCGTCGCTGCCGCTCGCGGACGTGGCCGACGCCGTCGCCGAACTGAAGCGCTGCCGCGACGAAGGGTTTCTCATCGCCTTCTTGCCGGTGAAGCCGCCCAACGGTCGTCCGGAGTGGCACGACGACGAGTGGGCGCCGCTGTGGGCCGCGTTCGCAGAGTCCGGCATGCGCATCGGCTTTCACATCGGGACCGAACCGTTCGCCCCCAACGAGCGCCAGGGCCGCTACTACCGCGGCCCCGGTGGCGCGGTGCTCAACTACGTCGAGACGACCTATGGCGGTCAGCGCGCCGTCACGCAGTTGATCGCCTGCGGCGCCCTCGACCGTCACCCCGAGCTCAAGGTGCTGGTGTCCGAAGGCGGGGCCACATGGGGGCCGTTCCTCGCCGACCGCATGGACGAGGGCTACCGCCAACACGGCGCGGCGGTCCAGCCCAAGCTGTCCAAGCCGCCGTCGCAGTATCTCTACGAGCAGGTGTACGCCTCGTTCCAGCACGACTCGTCGGCCGTCAAGGCGTGCTCGGCGATGGGGTGGCGCAACGTGTTGTGGGGAAGCGACTACCCGCACTTCGAGGGCACGTTCGGCCACACCCAGGAGACCCTGCACGAGTTGTTCGACGGCGTCGACGCCGAGACGTCGCACCGCATCCGCATCGGCGCGTTCCAGGAACTGTTCCCGAGCGTCCCCGCACCGCCGACTGCGTAACCGTGTGCATCCCTAGGCCGGCTCTGCCGGCCTGGAGATGCACACGGGTCAGGCGGGGGTGAGGGCGAAGCCTTCGTAGTTCTTGGCGGCCACGTCGTTGCACTTCTCTTCGTACGGCGGGTAGCCGAGCAGCGGCATGAAGACGCGGGTCTTGCCGGGGACGTTGGCGCCGAGGTACCACGAGTTGCACGTGGGGAAGAGGGTGAACGCCGCGATGGTGTTGACGTAGTCGACCCAGGCGTCCTGCGCCTCCTGCTCGGCCTCGATGGTGGTGACGTGGTGGTCGCGCAGGTACGTGAGACAGTCGCCGATCCAGTCGACGTGCTGCTGGATCGACACCATCATGTTGGTCAGCACCGAGGGCGAACCCGGGCCGGTGATGGTGAACATGTTCGGGAAGCCCTTCACGCCGAGGCCGAGATACGTGCGCGGCCCGGCGTGCCACGCGTCCTGCAACGACACGCCGTCGCGGCCCTTGATGTCGATCGACAGCAGCGCACCGGTCATGGCGTCGAAGCCGGTGGCGAACACGATGATGTCGACGGCGTACTCGCGCTCGCTCGTGAGCACGCCGGCGGGGGTGATGCGCTCGATCGGCGTCTCCTTGATGTCGACGAGGTGCACGTGCTCGTTGTTGAAGGTCGCGTAGTAGCCGGTGTCGACGCACAGCCGCTTACACCCGATCACCTGCTCGGGCGACAACAATTCGGCGACCTTCGGGTCCTTCACCGTCTCGCGGATCTTCTGGCGTACGTAGTCGGCGACGACTTCGTTGGCCGACGGCGTGAGCAGCACGTCGATGAACCCACCGAGGAACCCGAGCCCGCCGTAGGCCCAGCGCTTGTCGAGCTCCGCGCGGATCTCGTCGGGCGTGCACTCGGCGACGGCCTTGCCTGTCCCTTCGGGCAACCGCGACCCGAAGCCCGCCGCCATCGTGCGGTTGGCGGCGCGGAACTCGCCGTAGTGCTCCTTGATGTCGGCGACGTCGTCGGGCGCCAGCGGTTGGTTCCACGCCGGCACCGCGTAGTTGGCGGTGCGCTGGAACACCGTCAGATCGGCGCACTGCTCGGCGATGATCGGGATCGACTGGATGGCCGAGGATCCGGTGCCGATGACCGCCACGCGCTTGCCGCTGTAGTCGACGCCTTCCTTGGGGTAGCGACCCGTGTGTACCTCGAGGCCTTCGAAGGTGTCGATGCCTTCGATGTCGGGCATGTTCGCCGACGACAAACAGCCGGTGGCGAACACGACGTAGGTAGCGGTGACGTCTTCACCAGTGTCGGTCTGGACGCGCCACGTATGGTCGGCCTCGTCGAAGGTGGCCGCCGTCACCCGGGTGTTGAACGTGATTCCGTCGCGCAGGCCGTAGCGGTCGGCCACGTGGTTGGCGTAGCGCTCGATCTCGGGCTGCGTGGCGTAGCGCTCGGTCCAGTGCCACTCCTGCTGGAGGTCGTCGTCGAAGCCGTAGGAGTACTCCATCGACTCGGTGTCGCAGCGGGCGCCCGGGTAGCGGTTCCAGTACCAGGTGCCGCCGACGCCGTCGCCGACCTCGAACACGCGGGCGCTGAACCCGAGCTGGCGCAGCTTGTGGAGCATGTAGAGCCCGGCGAAACCGGCCCCGACTACGACGACGTCGACATCAGCCATGCCGGTCACCGTACTTCACGGTACGGAGAGCAACCGCTGGCGGAAGAGGTCCAGAACCTGGTCGAGGGCGGCCCGCGTCGGCGTGCCTTCCTGGTCGACGAGGTGTTCGGTGACCACCGAGTGCGGGTTCTTCATCTTCGCCTCGGGGTTGGCGTGTTCGTCGTCGAACTCGACGGCGACAAAGGCGTCGCCGAGCTGCTCACGCAGGAAGTCGAACCGGGCGGCAGGCACGAACGAGTCGCCCTTGAACCGCAGACCGAGCACGGTCAAGCCCTCGGCGGCGCAGCGTCGCTTGACCACGTCGAGCTCGGCGGAAGAGATGTCGATGTTGTGGGCGTTCTGCTTCTTCCACGGCGGGGCGAAGGGCAGCGACGGCTGACTCAGCACCGGGGCGAGCAGGCTCGGATGGGTCGCCATCGCCAACGCGAACCCGCCGGTGAAGCACATGCCGATGGCGCCGACGCCCGGCCCGCCGCAGCGTTCGTGCTCGGACGCGGCGAGCGCCCGCAGCCAGTCGATCACCGGCGACGACTTGCCCGTCGCCATCACCGTGAACTCGCGGCTGACGCAGATCGGGGCGATCGTCTCGAGCATGTAGCGCGCCGTGGCCGCGTTGCCGTGGCCCGTCGGGTCGTAGCCCGGACGGCCGAAGAGGTGCGGCATCACCGCCGTGCAGCCGATGTCGGCGACCTTGCGGGCGAAGTCGGCGACCTTCGGCGTGATGCCGGGCATCTCGGCCATCACGATGACCGCCGGTCCTGTTCCTTTCCGGAACACCGTGCGCGTCTTGCCGTCGTGGGTGAATGTGGTGCGCTCGAAGTCCGCGAGCGAGTCGTCCGCCATCCGCTTAAGTTAGATACCCATGGAATCTTTCGCGGACAAGTTGGCGGTGGTCACCGGTGGTGGCACGGGCATGGGGCGCGAGCTCGTCATCCAGTTGGCGGCGGAAGGGGCGTCGGTCGCCACCTGCGACGTCAACCCCGACACGCTCGCCGAGACCCAGAAACTGGCGCGCGAAGCATCACCGTCGAGCGACAACGCGATCACCACTCACATCGCCGACGTGTCGGACGAGACCCAGGTGCTGATGTTCCGCGACGAGGTCGTCCAGCAGCACGACACCGACTACATCAACCTGCTGTTCAACAACGCCGGCGTCGGCGGCGCCTTCAGCTTCGTCGACGGCGACCGTGCGGGGTGGGAGCGCACGTTCAACATCTGCTGGGGCGGTGTCTATCTCTGCGCCCGCGCCTTCGTGCCGCTACTGGTGGCCAGCGACGACGGCTATCTCGTCAACACGTCGAGCGTCAACGGCTTCTACGCCTCGGTCGGCGCCGGCGTGCCGCACACCGCGTACAGCGCGGCGAAGTTCGCCGTGAAGGGATTCAGCGAAGCGCTGATCGAGGACTTCCGCACGAACGCCCCGCACGTGAAGGTCGCCGTGGTGATGCCGGGCCACATCGGCACCGACATCCTGAAGAACACGCCCGACATCCTCGGCGGCGAGCAGGACATCGCGACAATCCGCGAGCAGATGGCCAAGCGCGGTTTCGACAGCTCCGGTATGAGCGACGACGACGTCGCGAACATCCGCACGATGATGGCCGAGGGATTCAAGTCCAGCGCGCCCACGACAGCCGCGCAGGCGGCAACGATCATCCTCGACGGCGTGCGCGCCGGGAAGTGGCGGATCCTCGTGGGCGAAGACGCCGAGAAGCTCGACGCCGCGGTGCGCGCCGATCCGGAGCACGCCTACGACGAAGGCATGCCCATGTTCAGCCTCATCGGCAACCAGTAGATGGGCGACGGCCCGGCGATTGCGCGGGCCATCGCCGTCGCGCAGGACGCCATCGCGGCGGTGGCACAACATCTCGACGACGCCGGTTGGCATGCGCCGACGTTGCTGCCTGGCTGGGACCGACTCACCGTGCTGTGCCATCTCCGCTACGGCGGCGAGGCGATCGAGCGCATGGTGCGCGCCGGCCTGGCCGGTGCGCCGACGCTCTACTACCCCGAAGGCCGTCTCGAGCAGCGACCGGGCACGCTGCACCCGCAGCCAGGGGAGTCGCCCGCGGACGTGCTGGCGTCCTTCGTCGAAGGTGGGGCGCGGCTCGACGCCACGCTGGCGACGCTGCGCGAGGACGACTTTCGCGTCGAGATCCACGAGCCGGTCGGCACCTTCGACATCGGCACGCAGACCGTCGAGCAGTTGCTCACCCTGCGCTTGACGGAGGTCGAAGTGCACGGCGGCGACCTGTTACTCGGCCTCGACACGTGGAGCGACACCCTCGTCGCCGCCGGGTTACCGCTGCGCTTCGAGCGGCTCGCCAACCGCCTCGCCAATCAGCCGCCCATCGACCGCAGCTACGAAGGAACGTGGCTGCTGCGCACGACCGAGGGCGACGCGTGGACTGTCACCCTCGAACCGCGGCGGGCCGAAGTGCGCTACGCCGACTACGACACGCGCAGCGACGCCACCATCACCGCGACCCGCCGCGACCTGCTGGCGCTGCTGCTGGGTCGGCCGCTCGAAACCGAGGCGGTGTATGCCGGCGACGTCGAACTCGCCGCCGCGTTCACGAAGGCGTTCCCAGGTCCCTGACCCGGCCACACCCCAATCGTACCGATTGTGTCAGGGGCGGAAGATGTCGGGCTCGATGTAGATGATCCGGGCGGCGGGCACCGCGACGCGAATAGCGACTTCGACGTCGTCGATGGCCGCTGCGAGCGCCCGCGCGTCCATGCAGTCGACGAACTCGATCTTGGCGCCCACGAGCAGTTCTTCGGGACCGAGGTGCTCGGTACGCATGTAGATGAGCTTCGCCGTCTTCGGATGCTCGACGATCGCGTGTTGAATGAGTTCGCGCTGTGATCGCGTCGCCGACTCGCCGATCAGCAGGCTCTTCATCTCCACCACCAGAGTGGCGGCGATGAACAGCAACAGCACGCCGATGGCGACGCTGCCCAAGGCGTCGAAGCGCGTGTTGCCCGTCGCTTCGGCGAGGGCGACGCCCGCCAGCGCGAACGTCAGGCCGACGAGTGCTCCGAAGTCCTCGAGCAGCAGGACCGGTAATTCCGGGACGCGTGAGCGGCGGATGAAGGCCCACCACGAACCGGTGCCCTTGAGAGCGCGGCTCTCGTTGATGGCGGTGCGGAACGAGTAGCCCTCCATCACGACGGCGAACAGCAGGATTCCCACCGCCCAGCCGGCTGAGTCGAGGTGGTGCGGGTGGCGGAGCTTGTCGACGCCCTCGAAAAGGGCGAACACGGCACCGAACGAGAAGATGACCAGCGCAACGATGAAGGACCAGAAGAACCGCTCGCGGCCGTAGCCGAACGGGTGGTCAGCCGTGGCCGGCTGCTGCGCCTTGCGCCGCCCCAGCATGAGCAAGCCCTGATTGGTGGTGTCGGCGGCGGAGTGGATGGCCTCGGCCAGCATCGAGGCCGAACCGGTGAACACGAAGCCGACCAGTTTCGCCGCCGCGATCCCGAGGTTGGCGAGGAACGCGGCGATGATCGCTTTGACGCCGCCTTCGTGCACGGGAGGCGAGCGTAGGCGAGCCGACCAAGAGTGATCGGGGTGGGTGGGCGGCCTCAATCTACGTTTCAGCGCATGACGGACTGGGACGGGGCCGAATACCAAGCGCGCTTCGACAAGCTGGCGGCGTCGGGCGCCGACGTGCACGGCGAGGTCGACTTCGTGATGCGCTTTCATCCGGCGACGGTGCTCGACGCCGGTTGCGGCAGTGGCCGCGTCGCCATCGAGCTGGCGCGCCGCGGGGTCCAGGTGGTCGGCGCCGACGTCAACGCGTCGATGCTGGACGAGGCGCAGCGGCGCGCGCCGGATCTGACATGGGTCCGGTCCGACCTCGCCGCCCTTGACCTCGGCCGCCTGTTCGACGTCGTCGTCATGGCGGGCAACGTGCCGCTGTTCACGCCGGCGGAAAACCGCGCCGCGCTCGTCGCCGGTTGCGCGCGCCACGTAGCACCCGGCGGCGTGCTCGTCTCGGGCTTCTCCCTCGGTCGCGAGGTCGAACTGACCGACTACGACAGCTACTGCGTCGCCGCGGGCCTGACCCTGGCTGAGCGTTACGCCACCTGGGACGGCGACCCGTTTCCGGGTGACGGCACCTATGCCGTGTCGGTGCATCGGCAACAATCACCCGCATGAGCGACCGCATCGAGAAGCTGCTGGCCGAAATGACCCTCGAGGAGAAGGTCTCGCTTCTCGCGGGCGAGGACTGGTGGCACACGCCGGCCATCGACCGCCTCGGCGTGCCGCAGCTCAAGGTCAGCGACGGGCCCGCCGGCGTGCGCGGCGCCCACGTCAGTGGTGGCCCGGCGAGCGCGTCGTTCCCGTGCGGCACCGCGCTCGGTGCCACGTGGGACACCGGCTTGCTGCGTGAAGTCGGCGTTGCTCTCGCGGGCGAGCTGCGGTCCAAGGGGGCGACGGTCATCCTGGCGCCGACGGTGAACCTGCACCGCACGCCGCTGGCCGGGCGCAACTTCGAGTGCTTCAGCGAGGACCCGTTCCTCACCGCCCGTCTGTCCGCCGCCTACATCGACGGCGTGCAGAGCCAGGGCATGGCGACCACCGTCAAGCACTTCGTCGCCAACGACTCCGAGTTCGAGCGCATGACGATCAGCTCCGAGGTGCCCGAGCGCGCCCTGCGCGAGCTGTACCTCGTGCCGTTCGAGTCGGCGGTCGCCGCGGGCACGCACGCCATGATGACGGCGTACAACAAGGTGTACGGCACCTGGTGCGGCGAGAACGGCTTCATCATGGAGACGATCGCGCGGGAGGAGTGGGGCTACGACGGGCTGTTCATGTCCGACTGGTTCGGCACGCACAGCACCGTCGACGCCGCCGAAGCCGGTCTCGACCTAGAGATGCCGGGGCCCTCTGCCTATCGCGGTGATCTCCTGACCAAGGCTGTCACCGCGGGCGATCTCGACGAGGACATCGTCACCGAACGGGCGCGGCGGGTGCTGCAGCTCATGGAGCGCACCGGCGTCCTCGACGGCAGCGGGCCGGCGGGGGAAAGATACGACGACAACGCGGCGACGAACGATCTCCTCCGGCGCGTGGCGCGGCGCGCCATCGTGCTGCTGCGCAACGAGAACGACGTGCTGCCGTTGCACGCGAGCGCCTTGAACACGGTCGCACTCGTCGGCCCGCTGGCAGCCACCGCGTCGACGCAGGGCGGTGGCAGCGCCGGCGTGTTGCCGCCCTACGAGGTGTCGCCGCTGCAGGGCCTGCGCGACGCGCTGGGCGACGGCGTCTCGATCACCACCGCGCGCGGGGCCACCCTCGGTCGCGGCGCGGCGCAGATCGACCCCAACCAGTGGGACGGTGGCCTGCGGGTCAGCTACTTCGCCGGCCTCGACGTCGCCGGCGAGGCGGTGCTGCAAGAGACGACGCCGCGCTCCGCGTTCCGCTGGGATGCGCAGTTCGAACCGGCGGGCGTCGGCGAGCCGTGGTCGTGCCACGTCGAGGGCACGTTCACCGCCGAGTTCGACGGACTGCACACCTTCAGCGCCCGGACGCTCGACCGCTGCCGCTTGTGGGTCAGCGACGCCGTGTTCGTCGACGAGTGGGACTCCGCGGGCGAGCGCCGCACGATCGCGGGCACGGTGCAACTCGCCGCGGGCGAGTCCGTCACCGTGCGCCTCGACTACGCGTCGATCTTCGAGGCGCACATGTTCGGCTCGCTGCTCGACATCCGGGTGCTCGAGCCCATTCCCGACGACTTGCAGGCGGCCGCAGTCGACGCCGCCCGCAATGCGGAGGTCGCGATCGTCGTCGTCGGCATGGACTCGACGTGGGAGTCCGAGGGTTTCGACCGCAAGAGCATCGACTTGCCGCCCGGTCAAGACGAACTGATCCGCGCGGTGGCGACCGTGAATCCCAACACCGTCGTGGTCGTGAACGCCGGTGCGCCCGTGGCCATGCCGTGGCGCGACGAGGTCGCGGCGATCGTGCAGCTGTGGTACCTCGGCCAGGAAGCGGGCAACGCGCTAGCCGACGTGCTCACGGGCGCCGTGGACGCGGCCGGCCGCCTGCCGACGACGTTCGCTCACCGCCTCGCGGACATCCCGGCGATGCTCAACTACCCCGGCGAGAACGGCGAGGTGCTCTACGGCGAAGGATTGTTCGTCGGCTACCGCGCCTTCGACCAGACGAAGGTCGAGCCGCTGTTCCCGTTCGGCTTCGGCCTGTCCTACACGACCTTCGCCTTCGGTGAGCCAACGACGTCGGCGCCTACGACCGGACCGGGCCGCGGCCTCACCGTGTCGGTGCCGGTCACCAACACGGGGGCGCGGGCCGGAGAGTGCGTGGTGCAGCTCTACGTGCGGGATGTCGAGTCGTCACTCGTGCGGCCCGAGAAGGAGCTCAAAGGCTTCGCCCGCATCGCGCTCGACGCCGGGGCGACGGGCAGCGTCGACATCGCGCTCGACGACCGTGCGTTCCAGTTCTGGGACCCGGCGGCACACGCGTGGCGCGCTGAGGCGGGCGAGTTCGAACTCCTCCTCGGCGCGTCAGCCGGTGATATCCGCCGGAACGTGCGCGTCGTCTGGGAGGCCTAGCGCCTCGGGGATCGGCTCGTCGTCGCCCCGCGACGGCAGGAAGCGCAACACGGCCAACGCGGTTACGAGCAGCACACCCACGCCGACGACCGCCGCGTAGTGGAAGCCGCTGATGAAGGCCCGGTTCGACACGTCGATGATGTGGCGCTGCAACGCCGGGGCGTCGTTCAGCTTGGTCAGGGCGAAGCCGTGCGCGGCGCCGACGTTGTTCTTGACGGCGGCGAGGACGGGCGCCCCCTTGCCGAGGATGTGGGTGACTTCGCTGGCGTAGCGCGACGACAGCAGCGAACCGAGCACCGCCACACCGAAGGCGCCGCCCGCTTGCCGCGTCGTGTCGTTCACGGCTGACCCGACGCCCGCCTTGGCCCGCGGCAGCGATCCCATGATCGAGTCGGTGGCCGGCGCCATCACGTTGGCCATGCCCAGACCCATGATCATCGTGGCGCCGATGACCTCCCACACGGCGGTCGTCTGGTCGAGCCGCGCCATCGCACCGAGGCTGGCGGCGATGATGACGAGGCCGCCGGCGACGACGAACTTGTTGCCCCACTTGCCGACCCAGCGCGGTGACAGCGGGGCGAACACCAGCATCGTGAGCGCCTGGGGCCCGAGGACGAGTCCGGCCTTGAGTGCGGAGAACCCGAGCACGACCTGGAGGAACTGCGTCAGCACGAACAGCAGGCCGAACAGGGTGAAGAACGTCAGCATGATGGCGCTGCTCGCACCCGAAAAGCGCGGGTTGCGGAAGAAGTGCATATTGAGCATCGGGCTCGGCGTCTTCAGCTCCCACCAGATGAAGGCGGCGAGGATGACGCCTCCGACGGCGAAGGCGGCGAGCGTGGACGACGCGCCCCAACCGTTGTTGGGCGCTTCGATAACGGCCCACAGGATCGTGCCGAGTCCCGCGATCGACAGCAACGCCCCGAGCGGGTCGAGCTTCGGCGCGGAGGGGTCCCGCGAATCGGGAATGAGGAAGTAGCCGGCGACGAGCCCGATGATCACGATCGGTACGTTGACGAGGAATACCGAACCCCACCAGAAGTGCGCCAGTAGGAAGCCACCGGTGATGGGGCCGAGCGATCCGAGTCCGGCGACGCCGGCCCACACGCCGATCGCCTTGCGCCGCTCGATCGGGTCGAGGAACACGTTGGTCAGCAACGACAAGGTCGAAGGCATGATGAACGCGCCGCCGATGCCCATGAGCGAGCGGGTGGCGATCAGCATCGACGCGGAGGTCGCCAGCGAACTCAGCAACGATCCGCCGCCGAAGATGACAAGACCGATGGCAAGAGCGCGATACCGCCCGAATCGGTCACCGAGGCTGCCGGCGGTGAGCAGCAAGCCGGCGAAGACGACCGTGTAGGAGTCGACGATCCACTGGAGTTGGCTGGCGCTCGCCGCCAGGCCACCCGCGGCCTTCGGCTTCGCCATCGTCGGGATGGCGACGTTGAGAATCGTGTTGTCCAGCACGATGACCAGCAGGCTGACGCACAAGACGGCGAGGGTGAGCCAGCGCCGGCGATACGCGAGGTCGCGGTCGGTCGTGATCGGACGCATGGTTCCGTTCTAACCGAACTTCGGAGCGATATGTTCCCCCGGTATGGCGGCCGTCATCCATTGCGAGCGGTTGACGAAGCGCTACGGCGCTGTCGACGCCCTGCACGAACTCGACCTCGACGTCCACGACGGCGAGGTGCTCGGCTTCCTCGGGCCCAACGGCGCCGGCAAGACGACGACCATCCGGCTGCTGCTCGGCCTCATCCGTCCGACGGCGGGACGCGCCGAGTTGTTCGGGCTCCACGCCGAGCGCGACGCCGTCGAGATCCACAAGCGGGTGGCGTTCGTTCCGGGCGAGGCGGCGATGTGGCCCACGCTGACCGGTGAGGAGATCCTGCACCTTTTGGCCAACGTGCACGGATCGGTCGACGAGCCGTACCGCCGCGAGTTGATCGATCGCTTCGACTTCGATCCGACCAAGAAGGCGCGCGCGTACAGCAAGGGCAACCGGCAGAAGATCGTGCTGATCGCGGCGTTCGCATCGCGCGCCGACCTGTTGATCATGGACGAGCCGACCATCGGCCTCGACCCGCTGATGGAACAAGAGTTCCGCGCCGCCATGCGCGACGCGAAAGACCGCGGCCAGACCGTGTTCCTGTCGTCCCACATCCTGTCGGAGGTCGAGGCCGTCGCCGATCGCGTCGCCATCCTGCGCGCCGGCCGGCTCGTCGAGTCCGGGTCGATCGACGAGCTGCGCATCGCGTCCGCCGTCACCGTCGAGATCAAGTTCAGCGGGCGGCCGCCGGCGCTGGCGAAGGTGAAGGGCGTGCGCGATGTCAGTGTCGACGGCAAGTCGGTTCGGTGTCAGATCGCCGGCCCGATCCAGCCGCTGCTCGACGCGCTCGACGGTCATCAGGTCGTGAGCATGTTCAGTCGCGAGCCGTCGCTCGAGGAACTTTTCCTGGCGCATTACGGGCGGGAGCCGGCGCAGTCGTGAGGGGCGGCCGGGCGATCGTGGAGCTGATCTATCGCCAGCAGCGACGCGGTGCGGTCATCTGGGGCAGCGTCTTCGGGCTGTTCGTGTGGGTGTCGGCGTACGGCTACGCGGCGGCCTACCCGACGGCGAAGGACCGCCGCGACATCGTCGCCACCCTGGGGAGCAACAGCGGCATCCGTTCGCTCTTCGGCCCGGCACGAGCCCTCGACACGGTGAACGGGTTCACGGCGTGGCGCTGCGGCACCCTGTTCGGCGTCATCGGGGCTGTGTGGGCCCTGCTGCTGGCCACGAAGATCTTGCGGGGCGACGAGGAGGCGGGCCGCACCGATCTCTACTTTGCCGGTCCGGTCAGCCGGCGCCTCGGGTTCGCGTATCAACTCGCGGGGCTGGCCGTAACGTGGCTCCTGCTGTTCGCCACCGTCGTGTCGTGGTTCATCTGCGTCGGCGTCTTCGGTCACTACTGGTCGTGGACCGCCGCGGTGTTCTTCTCACTGGTGGCGTGCGCCCTCGCCGCGCTGTTCCTCGCCGTGGGCGCGGTCGCCGCCCAGTTCGCCTCGACGCGCCGCGCCGCGGCGTCGATTGCGGGCGCAGTGCTCGGCGCGGCATTCGTCGCGCGCGCCATCGCCGGGTCGGTCGCCGGCGCGGCGTGGTTGGCTTGGAGCAGCCCGCTCGGATGGATGGACAAGACGCACGCGTTGACCGGAACCAACCCGGCTCCGTTGCTGCTCGTCCTGATCGGCGTGGTCGCCGCGGTGGCCCTCGCCATCGCGGTCTCGTCGCGGCGCGACCTCGGTCAGGGAGTGTGGCCCAGCCGCGACACGGCGGTGGCGAGGACCGCGCTGCTGCAATCGCCCGCGGGACTCGCGCTGCGGTTGCTGCGCGGCACGTCGATCGCATGGACGATCGGCGTCGGTCTGTTTGCCGCCATGTTCGGGACGGTGAGCACCGCCGTCAGCGATGCGTTCGGCGACAACAACGCCGCGTCCGACATCTTCAAGCGCATGGGCGCGGAACTGTCGGCCAAGGGCTACATCGGCGTGACCTTCGTCATGATCTCGGCGCTCCTCGGTCTCACCGCGGCCACCTTCATCTCCGCCAGTCGCGCCGAGGAAGCCGACGGTCGACTCGAGTACCTGACCGCGGGACCGCTGACGCGCCGGGCGTGGCTGGCGACGCGCACCGCCATCGCCGCCGGCGCGCTCGTCGTCATGGCGTGCATCGTCGGGTTCGGGGGCTGGATCGGCGTGGCGGCGTCGGGCGGCGACATTTCCTTCGGCGACATGATGCTCGCCGGTATCAACGTCGTCGGGCCCGGGCTGCTCGTCCTCGGCGTGGGCACGCTGGTCTACGGCGTTGCCGGGCGGCCCGGGTCAGCGGTCGCCTACGGAGTCGTGGCGTGGTCGTTCCTCGTCGAAATGATCGGCGCGCTCGTGAAGCTCAACCACTTCATCCTCGATACGTCGATCATCCACCACTTGGCGGCGGCACCGGCGGCCGATCCGCGCTGGGCGACGACGACCGCGATGGTTGCCGTCGCCGTGGTGTGCGCCGCCGGCGGCGCGGCGGCTCTCCAGCGCCGCGACGTCCAGCCCGGTTAGCCGGCGAAGGCGCCGCCGTCGCCGAAGGCGAGTTTGGCGAAGCGCTCGCCCATGCGGATGTAGCCGTCGCCGTTGGGATGCAGCCCGTCGGGGAGGTCGTCGAGGTCCGCCTCGTCGAACAGCGCGCGGCCGTCGAGGTAGTGGAGGTTCGTGTCGCCGGCGTCGCGGCGCGCCTTTACGACCGAAGCGATGATTTTGCGGATCTGTGTGAGGGTGAGCGCTCCCTGCTCGGCGGCGACCGGTGACGCGGCCGAGCGCGCCTTGCCGTCGGTCGAATCTGTCGGGCCGGGCGCGTGCTCGTGCGCGGGGCACAGGATGGGCGACACCACGAGCAGGGGCGTGTCGGGGTGACCGTCACGCACGGTGTCGAGGAAGCCATGCAACGCCGGGCCGAACGTGCGCAGCCGCAGCGTGTCGCCGTTCACCGGGTTGATGCCGCACTTGAGGCTGATGAGGTCAGCGGACGTGTCGCGCATCGTGCGGGCCGTGAACTGGTCGAGGTGGCACTGACCGGCCAAGCCGAGGTTGACGAGGTTCACGTCCGCCAGCCGGGCGGCGGTCGCCGGCCAGGTACGCGAGCCACTGTAGGCCTCCATGCAGTGGCTGATCGACGAGCCGTGGTGCACCCACCTGCGGCGGTTGTCGGGCGGCGCGGGGCTGAGCGTGGCGCCGTCGTCGATGGTGACGGCCCGCGCCTCCACGATCGACGTATTGGGCAACCAGAATTCGAGGACCTGGGCGCCCGGCGGCACGTCAAAGGACAACGTGACGGCACCGCCGGGTTCGAAGTTGAATCCCTGCGTCTCGACGATGACGCGCAGGACGTTGCCGTCGCTGAACGGCGTCGAGTTGACGAGTTGGCCGTCGGCCAGCAGGTCTACGGCAGCGGCGTAGACCACGTCGCCGACGGCGAGATGGGTAGCGAGCAGTTCGAGGCCGACGGTGCGCGCGTCGGTGGCGAAGCGCAACCGCACCCCGCTCGGTGACGACGCCAGAAACTCGACCTCCGGCGGGAACTGGTGGCGGTAGGCGTTGTCGATGCGGCGCGGCGTCACGCCCGAGTCGGTGACGTCCGCGGCGATGGCGCCGGCGACTTCGATGCGATCGTCGGGCAGTTGGATGCGTTGTGTCATGAGCCCCCCAGCAGCTGATCGATCGCCACCCGGTGCGGCATGGACGGTTCGGCGCCGGCGATCGTGCACGCCAGCGCGCCGGCGGCGTTGCCGACCCGCGCCGCGTCGCCGAGGGATGCGCCACCGGCCCACGCCGCAGCCAGCGCGCCGCTGGTGGCGTCGCCGGCGCCGACGGTGTCGACGACCTTCACGACGTGGCGCTCGAACTTGACCACGTGGCCGTCGTGCCACAGCAGCGCGCCGCGCTCGCCGAGCGTGAGGAGCACCGCCGGCGCGTCGAGGGCAGCGGCGACGGCCGCGGCGATCGTCGCGGGGTCGTCGCCGGCGTCGGGCGCGATGGTGGCGGCTTCGGACTCGTTGGGCGTGACGAGATCGACGAGGCCGCGGAAACGCGCCAGCGATTCGGCGCCCATCGGGGCGGGATCGAGGACGGTCCGCACGCCGGCGTCGCGGGCGATGCGCAGCGCCTCGGCGACCGAGTCGTAGGGCAGCTCGAGCTGCGCCAGGACGACCGCGGCGTTGCGGATGACTTCGGCGGCGTCCTCGATATGTCGGGGGCTGCACTCGAGGTTGGCTTGGGGTACGACGATGATCGAGTTGGCGCCGGTGTCGTCGACGATCGGCACGCCGACACCCGTGCCCACCGTGCGGTCGCGGCTCACGAATTCGGCGTGGATGCCCAGGCGCGCCAGCGCGTCGATGAACTCGTCGCCGAAGGCGTCGGTGCCGACGCGGCCGACCATCGCCGTCGGCGCGCCGTAGCGGGCGCTGGCAACCGCTTGGTTGAACCCCTTGCCGCCGAGGAAGAAGTCGACGGAGCGGCCGATCACCGTCTCGCCGACCGCCGGCCGCGTCGCCGTGCGCACGACCACGTCCATCATGAACGAGCCGACGACGCACACCGTCTTACTGGCCATCGAGCATCCTCCCGAGCGAGCCACCGGGGTGGAACGTCTTGAAGTCGTCGGGCCCGAACCCGCGGGCCACCATCAACGTGACGGCGAGCGCGTCGCCCAGTGCGAGGGCCACGCTCGTGGACACGGTCGGCGCCAGGTCGTGCGGGTCGCCCTCGCGTTCGATGCAGCCGTCGAGGGTGACCGCCGCGAGCG
>DASZWD010000029.1 GCA_035546775.1 Acidimicrobiales bacterium | reverse complement strand
ACTACGACTTCGTCGTCGCCGAGCCGCCGAACCGCGTCGACCTCCCGCCGGCAGCCGGATGGACCACGTCGCTGCCCGGCAGCCGCACCATCCTGCAGACCAAGGCCGGAATCGTCGTCGACGTCCGCGCCGTCACGCAGTGGCCCGCCTGTTGACGGCGCGCCCGCCGCTTTCCGGAGGCTGACGGTTCAGGCGAAGACGATGTGGCCGTACGTGCTGCATAGGCCGAAGGCGTCAATGGCGATGAACGCCACGATCGTGAAGAGGGCGAGGTGACGCTGCCATCCGGTGAGCAGGCGGCGACGGGTCGGCGCCGGCTGGTACCACGCCGGCAGTAGCGCGACTTCCTCGTCTTCGGCGGCGAGTTCGAGGACGCTCCATACCGACACGGCGTTCGCATCCACTCCGTCGTCGATCGACCACGTCATGGCTCAGATCATCGCGCGTAGATGCGCGCGGCGTACTCGCGCACCATGCGGGTGGCCGAGAACTGCGGGCCGTTCGTGCGCAGGCTCCGCTTGACCTTGGTCAGCCACGCGTGCGGGATGCCGTCGTCGCCGCGGTCGTGGAACAGCGGCGCCACGTGGTGCTCGAGGAGGTCGAACAGAGCGTCGGCGTGCCGCTGGTCCTGCGCCCCGTGATCCCAGTCGACATTGCCGTCGATCGCCCAGCCGTTCTCCCCGTCGTAGCCCTCGGCCCACCAGCCGTCGAGCACCGACACCTGCAGCGCCCCGTTGAGCGCCGCCTTCATGCCGCTCGTACCACTCGCTTCTTCGGGGGGTCGGGGCACGTTCACCCAGATGTCACAGCCGCTGACCAGCTCGGCGGCGAACGTGAGGTCGTAGTCCTCGAGGTAAGTCATACGCCCGGCAACGGCGGGATCGCGCTTGAGCTGGAACACGTCGCGCAGCAGGCCCTTGGCGGCGTCGTCGAGCGGGTGGGCCTTGCCGGCGATGAGGAACTGCGCCGGGTACTCGCTGTTCACGAGCGCCCGCGCCCGGTCGGCGCGCAAGGACAGGAGGTACAGCCGCTTGTAGGTGGCCAGGCGGCGGGCGAACCCGATGGTGAGCCTGTCGGGATCGAGGCCGCTCGCCACCGCGCTCACGTAACCGCGCTCCTCGCCGCGGCGCAAGAAATCCTCGGCGGCGCGCACCCGCGTGGCGGCGACGAGATCGCTGCGCATGCGCCGGCGCACTTCCCACAACTCTGCGTCGGAAATGTCGTCGACCGCCGCCCACGTGTCCGGGTCGTCGGCGCGGACCAACCACCCGTCGCCCAGGTAGCGGTCGAGCAGGGCGCGCATCGGTGGCGCCAGCCACGTCGGCACGTGCACCCCGTTGGTGACGTGCGTGATCGGCACCTCCTCGAGCGCCCGCTCGGGAAACAGCGGTTGCCACATCCCGCGAGCGACTTCACCGTGGCGGCGACTGACCGCGTTGGCCGAGCGCGTAGAACGCAACGCCAGCACGGTCATGCCCACCGACTCGCCCGGGTTCTCCGGCTCGACGCGGCCGAGCATGAGCAGCCGGTCGCGCCCGATCGTCTCGTCGGCCAGGCGCCCGAGTACCGCCATGATCTGGTCGGGGCGATACGTCTCGTTGCCCGCCGGCACCGGCGTGTGCGTCGTGAACACGAGACGATCGCGGTCGCGGTCGAGCGCGGCGAGCACGGGGTGGCCCTCGTTGAGATGGAACAGCCGCGGTTCGATGCCCATGGCGCGCAGGGCGCGCGAACCTCCGGCACCCAGCACCGCGTATTGCGCCAGGCGGATCTCGGGATTGCCTTCGTACAGCCGCGACGTGATCCAGCGTCCCGAGATCGAGTTGTCGGGGCGGTCGGTGTCGAGCAGATACAACGGAACACGACCGACGTCGGTGCGCCAGATCTGCACCGTCACGTCTTCGTCGCCGATCGGGACCGTCACCGTGATCCGTTCGCCCGTCGACGGGTCGGTCACGGGAGCGCACGGCAGCTGCGTGGGGTCGGCCTCGATCCAATACTCGTGCTGCATGCCGCTGGCGTCGATGCGCTGGTGGAAGTAGCCCGTGCGGTAGAGCAGCCCGACGCCGACCATCGGCAACGCCAAGTCGGATGCCTCTTTCACGATGTCGCCTGCCAGGACGCCGAGCCCGCCCGAGTAGATCGGCAGCGAGGCGTGCACGCCGAACTCGGCACAGAGAAAGGCGACGGGCGACGCCACCTCCCACCCCTCCGCCGCCGGACGCGCGAGGTCAGCGGAAATCGAGTCGGCGAGCGTGTGCACACGCGTCACGAACTCGTCGTCGGCGGCCACCGCGTGCAACCGGGCCAGATTGGCGCTCAGCAACTGGGCGATCGGATTGCGCCCGACGCGCTCCCATCGATCGGGGTCGATAACCGCGAACACCTCGTCGGCATCGGGCGTCCACGACCAGCGGTAGTTGTAGGCGGCGAGGGCAAGGGGCGCCAGCGGCGGCGGGATGCGTTCGCCGAGGGCGCGCACGGCGTTGTCGATGTCGTGTTGACCAGCGAGCACCCGCAAAACGTTAGGCGGTTGCCGAGTGGCCCCCGCCCAGCTGGCAAGCTGGGTGTATGGGGATGGGGATTCGTCGGGTCGCGAGTGCTGTCGCGCTCGCGCTGCTGATGGCGTTGGCGACACTCGTGGGCGTGACGGGACGCGCCGCCGCGGTCACGCCGTCGACGCGATGGCGCGGCACGTTCTCCGCCCGCCTGACGTTGCCGGCCGGCTCCGACGCGGCCGGCACGTGGCCGCGGCGCAATTACTACGTATACGTGCCACCGTCGTTGCCGGCGACGGGCCACCGCTCGCTCGTCGTCTACCTGCACGGCACGACGCAGACGGCGATCGACGCGGCCAACGGTGCGACCTGGAACGACTTGGCCGATCAGGAACGCTTCATCGTCGTGTATCCCGAAGAAGCGACCTCAGCCGAGAGCGGCGACGCCACCGACGGCAGTAGCGATCTGCGCGGCTGGTCGTGGGGCCGCGCCGCCTACGAGACGCGCGGTTCGGGCGAGAGCCGCGCCATCGAAGAGATCACTCAGCGCGTCATCGCGTCGTACGGCGTCGATCGCGGCAGCGTGTACATCGGCGGCGTGTCGGCGGGAGCGATCATGTCGACGGTCGTCGCCGCGACGTACCCCGACGTCTACAGCGCCGTCGCCTCCTGGGCCGGCTGCGACTACCTCTGCGTCGACGCCAGCGGCGCCCTCGGCTACCAGCGCATGGGCGCCTACGCCCGCGTGGTGCCCACGATCATGTTCGCCGGCACCCTCGACTACACCGTGAACCCGGCGCTGACCGGCACCCAGATTCCCGGCACGGTCGAGATGAACGACCTCGCCGACGACGGCCTGCCCAATCGTTCGGTGAGGCTCGTCAAGGGACCGACCAACCACAACCTGTCGGTGGCGACGCTCGAGCCGGGACCGCATCCCGACGTCTCGAGCAACGGCTGCCACGTCACCAACTCCGCCAACAACCCGTGTCCCGCCGGATGGCTCGACTGGAAGACCTACCCGTACACCGTCACGGAGTTCGGCTACGGGACGCAACCGAAAGACGTTGTTGTCGAGAGCTGGGTCATCCACGGGATGAGCCACAACTACTCCGGCGGTAACCCCGAAGGCAGCTACGTCGACCCGTACGGGCCCGAGACCACGGCTCCGGCCTGGCGCTTCTTCCGCGCCCACAGCCGCAGCCGCAGCGACGGCTAGGCGATTCCGGCGAACAGATCAGTCTCGGGCACGGGCACGCCGGTGGTGTCGTGCGCGCGAATGAAACACTGCTGGCCGAACGAGGCAGCGAATGCCTCGGTGGGGATGTGGGCGAACCAGGACTCGGCGATTTGGCTGGCGTGGGCTTCCAGCGCCCGGCGCACCTGCTCCGCGTATGCGCGGGCGTCGAGCGTCGTCGTGATGCGCGCCTCGGCCTTGTCCATCTGCGCCAGCGCGGCGTCGTCGAGCTCGGGAAACGGCATCTCGATGCCCAGGTCGCTCAACGCGTTGTAGAGCGTCTCGAACGTGCGGCGACCGAAGGTCGGCATGTACACCTTCTTGGGGATGCCACTGCGGGCGACGGCCTTCATCGTCACGAGGTGTGAGCGAAGGTGGTCGGGGTGGTCGTAGCCGCCCTGGTCGTCGTCGCAGATCACGACGTCGGGCTCGTAGCGCTCCATGAGGGCGACGAGGCGCGCCACGGCGTCGTCGACGGGCACGTTGCAGAACGCGTCGGCGTGGCCCTTGAAGTCCCAGTCCGACATGCCCGAGTCGCGATACCCAAGCCGCTCGCTGTGGTCGACATTGAGGATGCGGCACGCCTCGGCCAGCTCCTGTAGCCGCGTGGCGGCAACGGCCTGATCGTCGTGGCCCGGCGCCCCCGGCTTGATCCCTCCGGGCCCGTCACCGAGCTCGCCGTTGGTACACGTGACCACCACCGTGCGTACTCCGCGGTCGTGGTACAGCGCTAGCGCGCCGCCTGCCGACGTGCACTCGTCGTCGGGATGGGGGCACACCGCCATCAACGTCAGTGGCTTGCTCACCGATGCAGGCTACGCGAGCCACGCGAGCGCGCCGCGCGCCGCAGCCACCGCGGTGCTGAACGTCGCTTGCAGCAGGTAACCACCCGTGGGCGCCTCCCAGTCGAGCATCTCCCCGGCCACGAACGTGCCGGGACGGCGTCGCAGCATGAACGCGTCGTCGACTTCGCCGAACGCGACCCCACCCGCCGTCGAGACGGCGCGCCCGAGCGACTGCGGCGCGATCACTGGTACCGGCAGGCGCTTGGCGAGCTGGGTCACCAGCGATGCGTCGTCGGACAGTTGGTTCGACGACGCTTCCCGTAGCAGCCCGATCGCCACCGGCGAGAACCCGCCGCGGCGCAACCAACTCGCGGCCGAGTCACCGGCGCGCCGGCGCGCCAGCCGACCCGTCAGGGCGTCGCCGGTGACGTCGGGCATCAGGTCGACGTACAACGTGGCGGTGCCGCCGCCGCCAAGCGCGTCGCGCAGTGACGCCGAGAGCGCGTAGACCGGGCCGCCCTCGATGCCGTCGCGCGTGATCATGGCGTCGCCCCGCGCCACGGCCGCGCCGGCGGTCAGGGCCACGTTCTTCACCGGAGCGCCGGCGAAGCGGTCGCGGAACACGGCGCTCCAAGCGACGCGGAAGCCGCAGTTCGCCGGCTGGAGCGGTGTCACCGCGATGCCCGCGCGTTGTAGCGCGCCGACCCACGCTCCGTCCGATCCCGTCGCCGGCCAGCTGCCGCCGCCGAGCGCCAGGATGGTGGCGTCGGATGCCGACGGATCGTCGAACCCCGTCCACCGATCACGTACGCGTATCTCGACGCCGAGGTCACGTAGCCGCGCCAGCCACTTGCGCAGCAGCGGCGTCGCCCGGAAGCCGGCGGGGAAGACGCGACCACTGGTTCCGACAAAGGGCTCCTCGCCCAGGCCCGCGGCCCAGGCGCGCAACTCGCTGGGACCAAACGCGTGGATGGCGGCGGCCAGCCGGGGCCGGGCGGCACCGTAGCGGTCGAGGAAGGCGTCGAGGTTCTCGGTATGCGTGAGGTTCAGACCACCGCGGCCCGCCAGCAGGAACTTTCGACCCACAGCGGCCTTCTGCTCGTGCAACACGACCCGTGCGCCGGCCGTCGCAACCACCTCGGCGGCCATGAGCCCCGCCGGACCGCCGCCGACGACCGAAACCAGCTTGGTACCGAGTTGCCGGTCGCGCACCGCGACGTTCTAGTGCCCGACGCCGTTCGTCGGGTCAAACTGCGGTCGTGATCGTGAGCTGGGAGGTGGCCGACGCCCGCACCGCGGGCGCTGCCATGTGGCGTCAGCCGCGACCGTCAGGTAGACCTCGCCCATGGCCTCCGCCACACCGTCGCCCACACCGAATCCCAACGCGATGAAGTTCACCCTCGACGTTCCCGTGCCCGCCGATCTCGAGGGCAGCGCGTTCGGTCAGGCGCTCTTGACCATCCCGGGCGTCGTCGGCGTGTTCGGCGTGGCCGACTTCGTGACGGTGACGCGCGCGCCCGAGGCCGAGTGGGACACCGTCGTCCCAGCCGTGATCGCCGCCGCCGCCGAGAATCTGTGAGCGCGCATGACCGCCACGATGTTCGAACGCGTCGGCGGTAAGCCGTTCTTCGACGCCCTGACGAAGCACTTCTACGCAGCGGTCGCCGAGGACCCGACACTGCGCCCGCTCTACCCCGACGACCTCACCGAGGCGCGCGAACACCTGCGCGATTTCCTCGTCCAGTACTGGGGCGGGCCGGGCGACTACAGCGCGACTCGAGGCCATCCACGACTGCGCATGCGCCACGCGCCCTTCGTGATCGGCTTGCCCGAGCGCGACGCCTGGTTCCGCCACATGGCCGCCGCCGTCGCCGCCGCCCACTTGCCGGCCGAGGACGAGCAGGAGATGTTGAGCTACTTCGCGGCGGCCGCCACGCATCTCGTGAACGACCGGTGACAGCGGCGTAGCGTCCCTGCATGGTCGACTCCGCAAGCCGGCTCGGCCCCTTGTGCCCGGACCGATCCTGTGGCGCTAACGCCGTCGCACCATGGCAGTAACGATCTACGGCGTTTGTGCCGTCACCTTCATGATGACGATGTACGCACTCGAGTCACGCGGCCGGCGCTTCGTGTTGGCGTTTGCGCTGGGCTGCGTCTTGTCGAGCGTGTACGGCTTCCTGTCAGGGGCCTGGCCGTTCGGCGTGGTCGAACTGATCTGGTCCGGCATCGCGGTGCGCCGCTACCGAAGCCTCGAGTGAGATCGAGCGCGGTGTCGCGCCACCGTCTGGCCGCCATTTCATGACGTAGACGCGATTTGGCCGCCAGATCTCGGCACGAAACGTGGCTGCTGGTCGGGATTCGCGATTACCCCTTGACCCTGACGCGGGGTCAACCCGGCAAGCTGCACACATGAGCGACGATCCAGCAATTCGGGTCACGGGGATTACGAAGTCGTACGGCGATCTGTCCGTGCTCCGCGGCGTGAATTTCGACGTGGCCGCGGGGACGATCTTCGCCCTGCTCGGCCCCAACGGTTCCGGTAAGACGACCCTGGTCAACATCCTGGCGACCCTGCTGCGGCCCGACGACGGCGCTGCCACCGTGCACGGTTCCGACGTGCGCACCGAAGCGGGCGAGGTCCGGGAAGCGATCAGCCTCACCGGGCAGTTCGCAGCGGTGGACGACATCCTCACCGGCCGGGAGAACCTGGTGTTGATCGCCAAGCTGCGTCACCTCGACAACCCCGGCGGCATCGCGGAGGAGATGCTGGCGCGCTTCTCGCTCACCGACGCGGGCGAGCGGCGGGTGGCGACGTACTCGGGCGGGATGCGGCGCCGGCTCGACATCGCCATGAGCCTCATCGGCAGCCCGCCGGTGGTGTTCCTCGACGAACCCACGACAGGCCTCGACCCCCAAGCCCGCCACGAGGTGTGGGAGTCGGTGCGCGCTCTGGCTGCGCGCGGCACGACCGTGCTCCTCACGACGCAGTACCTCGAAGAGGCCGAGCAACTCGCCGACCGCATCGCGATCCTCCACAACGGAACGCTGCTCGTGAACGGCACGCTGGCCGAGCTCAAGGCGCTTATGCCGCCGGCCCAGGTCGAGTACGTGGAGAAGCAACCGAGTCTCGAGGACATCTTCCTGGCGCTCGTCGGAAGCGAGGTGACGACATGAGTCCGCACTTTCTTCGTGACACCGGCGCGTTGTTGGGGCGCTCACTGCGGCACATCGCCCGCAGCCCCGACACGATCATCACCACGGCGCTCACACCGATCGCGATGCTGTTGATGTTCGTGTACGTCTTCGGCGGCTCGGTCGACACGGGCGGCGCGAAGTACGTCGACTACCTGCTGCCCGGCATCCTGCTGATCACGGTCGCCTCCGGCGTCGCCTACACGTCGCTGCGCTTGTACACCGACATCACCAGCGGCATCGTCCAGCGCTTCCAGTCAATGCCCATCGCGCGCTCCGCGGTGCTGTGCGCTCACGTGCTCACGTCGCTGGTCGCCAACCTGATCTCGCTGGTCGTCGTCGTCGTTGTCGCGGTCGTGATCGGCTTTCGCTCCGATGCGAGCCCGCTGGCCTGGCTCGGCGCACTCGGGATCGTCGTGCTCTTCACCCTGGCAGTCACGTGGCTGGCCGTCATCGCCGGTCTGACTGCCAAGTCGCCCGACGGCGCCGGAGCCTTCGCCTATCCGCTGCTGTTCCTGCCCTTTGTGAGCTCCGCGTTCGTGCCGACGGCGGGCATGTCGGGGCCCGTGCGGTGGTTCGCCGAACACCAACCGGTCACGTCGATCGTCGACACGCTGCGCCACCTGTACGCCACGGAACCGCTCGGCAACGCCGTTTGGGTCGCGCTCGCCTGGTGTAGTGGACTCCTCGTGGTCGCCTGGACGCTGGCGGTACGCAGCTACCGCCGGAAGCTCGCATGCTGACGATCAGCCAGCTCGCGGCCTACGCGGGAGTGACGGTGCGGGCCGTGCGGCACTATCACGCCAAGGGGCTGCTCGCGGAGCCTGAGCGGGATCACTCGGGTTACCGGCGTTACGACGCGGCCGCCGTCGTCGAACTGATCCGCATCCGAACCCTGGCCGACGCCGGGGTGCCGTTGTCACGCGTCCAAGACCTCTTGCACGCCGACGACGAGGAGTTCGCGACTGCGGTCACCGAGATCGACCGTCGCCTGCGCGCTGAAATCCGAGAGAAACAGCGACACCGCGAACTGGTCGCCCAACTCGCCGCCGGCGACCGTCTCGCCCTTCCACCCGAAGCCGTCGACTACCTCGACCGGCTGCGCGCACTGGAGGTGCCCGAGCGGGCGATCGCCATGGAACGCGACGCGTGGATCCTCGTTGCCGCGCAGATTCCCGACCAGATGCCGGCGTTGATGGCGCTGAAGCGCGCGCAGATCGAAGACCCGGCCGTCACCGCGATGTACCTCGACCTCGTCGCCGCAGTCGACTGGGGACCAGACGACCCCCGGCTCCACGAAATGGCCGACCGCCTCGTCGCGATGTTCGAAGCCGACGAGGATCGTTGGAGCGACGAACAAACGGCCAACTTCACGCTCGACGACGAACTCGTCGCGTTGCTCGACGAGGTGTTCACGAACGCGGTGCCGAGCGCCCGCAGGCTGCTGAGTCTCTTGGAAGAACGCGGCTGGACCGGCTGGACCAAGCTCGAGCGCGTTGGCGACCGCCCCACCGAACCCACGGGCGACCACCGATGAAGGCCCCATCTCGAAGCGCTCGGTGCTCCGGCGGCCAGGCACAGTCGCAAGCTCCAGAACGCGAGACTGAACTCATAGCTTGAACTCCGAGTACAAACTCCGGTAAGCATGGCGGCGGAGGTGCCCTATGCGACCCGTACCGAGTTCGATTGCCGCAAAGTTGCCGTTGGCAGCCAATTTGATCGCCACCCGCGGCCTGGCCGACACGAAGATCGAGGACCTCGCCGAGGCGACCGGGATCCCCAAAGCGACGCTGTACTACTACTTCTCGGGCAAGGAAGAGATCCTCGTTTTCCTGCTCCGGGACTACCTCGCGCTGGTGGCGGGGGCGGTGGACATCGCGGCGGAGTCCGAAGGTTCGGCCGCCGTTCGCCTCGGTGCGGTCGTGCGGGCGCAACTCGACGTGCTCGCCGAAGCGCCTTCGGTCGCGCTGGCGCTCATCAGCGACCTCGGTCGCGCGACACGCATGCCTGAGCTCGCCGACGCGCTCGTCAGCGCGTACTACGCGCCCGTCGAACGACTCTTGCGTGAAGGCGCCGAGGACGGCTCGCTGCGCGCCGTCGACGACCCGGCGGCGACGAGCATGGCGATCTTCGGCGCTGCGACGGTCGTCGGGTTGCACCAGCTCATGGCCGGCACGCCGCTCGATGCCGCCCCGCTGGCGACCGAAGTCACCGCCTTTGTGCTGCACGGCGTGTCGGCGTGATGTTCGGCAGGCTGGCGCGGTTCGTCGAGAGACACGCGGTGTGGGTCGTCCTGGCCTGGATGGCCGTCGCCGTTGTGGTGACCGCCACTGCGCCATCGCTCGCGAAGGTCGGAGTCCAGGACCTCACGTCGCTCCTGCCGGCGAGTGCCCCGTCGCAGCGCGCGCAACACGAGCTTGACCGGCTGTATCCGAGCGACCCAACGCTGAACTCGGCGCTTCTCGTTTTCACCCGCAACGGCAAGCTCACCGAAGCCGACCACGCGGCGATCGCCGACGTCGTGACGTATCTGCGTTCGCCGGCATTGAGCTCGGCGATCACCCGCGTCGAGTCGGCCGAGACCGACCCGGCGTTGGCGTCCCAGTTGCGTTCCGCCGACGGCCACGCCGAGCTCGTCATCACCGGGTTTACGGCCGCGCCGTTCTCTCCGAGAATCAACAAGGTCGTAGGCGACCTGCGCGACCACATCGATGCCGTGGCGCCAGCGGGCTTGCAGCACCACGTCAGTGGCGTCGGTGGCCTCGCGGCCGACCAGGCGAACGGCTTGCTGTCGTCATTCGACCAAACCGCGATCATCACCGTGCTGCTCGTGTTGTTCCTGCTCGTCCTCGTATACCGCTCCGCGGTCGCGCCGCTCATACCGTTGCTGACCATCGGGCTCGCCTTCGTCGTCGCGCAGGGCGTGATCGGCGTGATGGCCGCGCACGGCTTCAAGGTTGCGAGCCTGGCGGGGACGCTCATCATCGTGATGGTGTTCGGTGCGGGCACCGACTACTGCTTGTTCATCGTGTCGCGCTACCGCGAGGAGCTGGCGGCCGGCGATGCGCGGCCGGTCACGTTGCGCCGCACGATGACGATCATCGGCGCGGTGATCACAGCCTCGGCAGCGACGGTGATCGTCGGCTTCATGTCGCAGCTGTCCGCGCGGTTCGGCCTCAACAAGACGATGGGCCCCGCCATCGGCGTCGCCATCTTCGTCACCTTGCTCGCGGGTCTGACGCTCACTCCGGCGTTGCTGCGCCTCACCGGACGCTTCGCCTTCTGGCCGGCGCGTTCCGAGGCGACAGTCGAGAATCGATCGGCGACGCGCTGGGACCGTCTGGCGGCGATCATCCGCGCCTATCCGACCCACATCTTGTTGGCCGCGGTGATCGCACTCGAGCTGCCCGCGGCGGGATTGGGTTGGTTTAGAGAGTCCTTCGACCTCGTCCACGAACTGCCCGCCGCGGCCGACGCGCGCCGGGGGTTCGACGCGCTGAGTAGTCACTTCACGCCGGGCACGCTGGCGCCCGTCTATGTCGTGATCGATGCCAACGGACCGATCACCGACGCCGCACGACTCGCCGCCGTCGACCGGCTCACCGACAAGCTGCGCGATGTCCCCGGCGTCGGCCAGGTCCGCTCGCTCACGCAGCCGGGTGGGGCGCCGCTGACGCCGGCGACATTCGAGCGCTTCGCCGGCGCCGCGGGAGGTGACCGCGCGACGATGACCGCGCTGGGGATGGATCCCGACAAGGTCGACCTCACTCCCCTCTTCGCCGCACTCGCGTCGCCCGAGGGCCTGCGCTTCACCGGGCCGCTCGTGCGCCAGTACCCGCAACTCCTGTCGGGACCGTTGAGTTTCTTCCAGGGGGTCGACGGGCACTCGACCCGTCTTCTCGTCGAACTGCGGGGCAATCCCTACGATCGCCACGCCCTTCCCGTCATCCGTAACCTCGACCAGGAGGTCAACCGTCGCCTCGCGGGCACCGCGTTGTCGGGGGCGCGTCTTTCGGTCGGCGGACCAGCGGCGTTCTTCGCCGACATGCAGACGATCGGCAACCGCGACTTCAAAGTGATGACATCGGTGTTGATCGGCGGAATCTTCGTGGTGCTCGCGCTATTACTCCAGTCGCTCGTCGCGCCGTTCTACCTTCTCGCCAGCGTCGTGTTGTCCTACGCCGCGACGATGGGACTGACGACCGCGGTCTTCGTTGGCCTCGGTCACGAGCCCGGCCTGTCCTTCTGGCTGCCGCCGTTCTTGTTCGTGATCCTCGTGGCGCTCGGTGCCGACTACAACATCTTCATCATGAGCCGCATCCGCGAGGAGGCGGTTGCCGGCGCCGAGATCCACGACGCCGTCACGCGGGGACTCACGGCGACGGGCGGCGTCATCACGTCCGCCGGCCTCATCCTCGCGGGCACGTTCGCGGCGCTCGCGTTTGCGCCTCTACCGGAACTGCGCCAGATCGGCTTCGCCGTGACGGTGGGCGTGCTCATCGACACCTTCGTCGTGCGATCGCTGCTCGTGCCGGCCGCCACGATGCTGCTCGGACGCGCCGCGTTCTGGCCGGGAATGCGGACCGCGCGCGGGGGCGCGCACGCGCGCCAGTGGGGGTTCGCAGGTGCCGGCGTCGCCGCACTGGCGGTCACGCTGGTCGCGCTCGCTGCGACTTCGGGCACGCGTTCGGTGATCACGCGCATCGACAACGTCGCAGCGCGCCCAGCGGCAGTCACCCGCGTACAGGCAGCCGAGGCGGTCAACACCACGATCGCGAGCACCTCGTCGACCACCACGCCGTCCACCACCACCGCGGTCCAGCCGGTGTCCCCCGCGACGACTGCCGCGTCGCCGCTACCGTCGCCGGCGCGCGTCGCGGTACCGGCGACGGGCTCGTGGCAGTTCCACGTCGAGGGCACCCGCAAGATCGGCGCGGCCGGCTCAACGCAGCCCTACAGCGAAGCGGCCACGACGAACGTGAGCCGCGACGGCGGCGACGACCAGGCGCCGTTCATGCGCGTCAAGACGGCGTCGAGCAACGGGTCGCAGGACGACCGTCGGCGCTACGCAGCCGACGGGGTCAGCCTGGTGGCAACACAGGTCTCTTCGAGCGGGGTCTCGTACGGCGGGACGCTGGCGCCGCCCGAACTGCTGGTTCCGTGGCCGCTCCACGCCGGCGCCAGCTGGTCAGGCTCGTGGACGACCGGGAGCGTCGATGGCCGTTTCAACGGCCACGTCACCGGTACTCGGCAGGAAACGGCGGCGGGTACCACCTACGACTGCTGGGTGATACAGCTGTCGACCACCTTCACCGGCGCCGCACAAGGACAACAAGACCAGACGTCGTGCTGGGTGCCCGCGCTCGGCATGTCGATTGACGACGCGCAGCATGCGAAAGGCACCTACCGCGGCATCGGCTTCGACATCACGAGCCACGCCGTGCTGTCGGCGCGGCCATAAGTCGCCATCCCAGGGATGGCAGCTCTCCATCATCGTCACCGCGTTGCGGAATACAGCCAGTTCGATATGCATCTCGTTGAAACGCGACCACAGCGGTTCCGCGGAACCGGAGTATTGAAGGGGAGTCCAACATTCATGCCACGAACTGGCGGCCATTCTCTGACGTAGACGCGATATGGCCGCCATATCTCGGCACCAAACGCGAGAAAGCGTCCCCGCGGGGACGCTTTCAGTGAGTGTCGAAGGGGGGACTTGAACCCCCACGCCCTTGCGGGCACTAGCCCCTCAAGCTAGCGCGTCTGCCTATTCCGCCACTTCGACGTTGGGACCGGCCAAGGTAGCGCACCACGCGGCGACTCGGCTAACCCTCGCCTGTTCGGCTGGCCTCACCGAGACTCCTGGTGCAAATAACGGTCGATCACGTCGGCGACGATCACGTTCTCCTCCTCCTGGTCGGGCGCGTAGCGCGTCACCGGGTTGATCCACCACGCCAACCCGCTCGCCGACGCGTCGGCGTACACCGTCCCGCCCGCCGTGCCGTCGCCGTTGATGGTCACCGGCGTGAGCGGCAGCTTCGTGGTGATGTCCTCGATGCGGTACGTCATGGCGTAACAACTGCGCGGGCACGTCGCGGGGTCGTTGTGCTCTTCGGGACACGGCTGGCCCGCCGCGCACACCTGCGGGTGGATCGTCACGTGGGTGACGTGGTGCACCAAGCGAGCGTTTGGCAGCGACAACTCGGCGCGGCCCGCCGACTTGCCGGTGGTCGCCAACTCGTTGGTCGGGCAGTCGACGTAGCCCGGCTGGTCGCACTCACGAGCGTCGGTGAACAGGTGCAGCGCGTCGCGGTCACCCAGTGCGACGACGCGCGACGGCACGCGCGCCAGCGACAGTACCTGCGGATTCGGCCGCGCGCTGGGTACCGAACCGAGTTGCGACACGTAGTCGGTGTGGCCCGGACGCGGGTCGTGCAGGTTCACCCAGTTGCCGTTGACGTCGACGAACATGTTCCACTCGCCGTTCGGCGTCAGCGTCGGGTTGAAGTAGCCGGCGCTGCTGTCGCCGTCGAGGTTGTTGTAGATGGTTACGGACTCGAGGGTGACGCGGTAGCGGCGCGTCGGCGTGTTGTCGCGCGTCCACCACGCGTGCCACGTGGCGCCGAAGTCCTGCACGCCATCGGACGCCGGGACCGACGCGAACGGCACGGTGACGTGCACCACGTCGTTCTTGACCGACACGACCGGCACCGGCGCGTGGTGTCCGAAGTGCACGTCCTGCTGCACGTGCAGCACCGCCTTGGACGACGGGCGCGCCACTGGCGGCTTCAGCTCGTAGGTGTAGTCGCGCCCGGCGATCTTCTGGAGGCGCGAACAGCCCGACCCGGCGAGGAAGCGCCGCACGACGCCGGACTGCTGGTGCGGCAGCGGGATGGCGCAGTTCTCGACGGCCTTTGCCTTGCCGCCCTGATTCGACAGGGCGACGTCGAGCTGGCTGGCGTGGACCGCGGTGGTGCGGCCGGCGGGAACGAAGTTGCCCGCGGCGCGCCACGTGGCCAGCTCGGCGATCGGATGGATCTCGATCTCTTCGCCCCCGACCTTCTCGATGCCGGCGTCGCCGAGCGGGTCACCGGGGACGTAGTCGCTCTCGGGGATCCGGCGGGAGCCGTCCTGCCAGTGGCCGCAGTCCCAGATCTCGCTGCCGGTCTCGCGCACGCGGTCACCGGCGTCGGGCCAGGCGAACAGCGGCGCCAGGCCGCTCTCCCACTCGGTGTGGATCTGGCCGGGATTCTCCTCGGCGTTGCGCGTCGACAGGAGACCCTCGTAGGCGGCGTCGGGCTTCACGTCGATGTTGAGGTCGTAGGTGTCGTGGACGCCGAACAGATCCGTGCCCGCCGTGTGGGTACCGAGCACGGTGCCCTCGACGGTCTTGGGTCGGTTGTCGCCGTCGACGTACACCCAACTCGGCATCGCCGTGGGATGGTCGGGCAGCTTCGTCGACAGCGCCGCCTCCCCCAGCAACCCCAGCTGTGTGCGCCCGCACCCGTCGGCGATCGACTGGTGGACGCTGTCGGGATGGTCGGCGGCGTACACCGACACCAGCGAGAACAACCATACGACTACTGCCCCCAGCACCACCAGCTTCGACCGCACACGGCGATTCTGCTCGCTGCCGTAGCGTCGTGACGTGTCGCGCTACGCGGAGTTGGCCGAGCGCCTCGAGCCGGGCGAGCGGCTCATGGCCGCGGCCGGAGCGATCGTCAACCGACGCCGCCGGCGCGGTGGCGCGCTCCCCCACGGCGCCTTCGTGCTCGCCGTGACCGACCGCCGGCTCGTGGCCTTCGCCGGCTCGCCGTGGCGGGTGCATCCCGGAGCGCTGCTCGCCAGCTGGGCATACGACGAGGGGGCACGCCTCGTGGCTGCGCCACTAGGTCGTGCCCGCCTCGTCTTGCCCGACCGATCCGTCGTGACGCTCGGTCCCTACGGTCGCTGGTCGCTCAGGCCACTCGCCGCCGCCGCCGGATCACCCGGCGACCTGCGGCAGCCATGACGGCCAGGGCAGCCAAGGCCAGCGGCGTGCTGCTGTCACCACCCGTTCGGGCCAGTACTTCGCCCAACACTGCGGAGTGCGTGTTGAGGACCGACGCCGTCGCCTGGCCGCCCCCGACCGGAACCGTCGCCGGGCTGTCCTTGACGACGACCGCCCAGTCGGTGCCCGGGTTGGTCTCGCTGACCGAGTAGCTCCCGGGGAGGAGGTCGGTCCACGTCAGCGTTCCGCCGTTGAACCCGACGGTCTTGCAGTTCTGCGTCGTCGGATACGACGGGCCGGTGATGCAGATTTCGAACGTCTGGGTCTGGACCGGTGTGACGCCGTTCCAGTTGACGATCTTGGCGACGGCGAGCGAGCCGAGTTTGTGGGTGTTGGTGATCTGGGCAACGTCGACGGCCGCCGTGCCGTCAGCCGGCACGGTGATCTTCTGCGTCGGGCTGCCGTCGATCGTCCAGTTGGCACCGGGGTCGGCTTCGGTGGCGACGTAGTCACCCGGGACCAGACCGGTCCAGGTGACCGTGCCGCCGTTGAACCCGACCGACTTGCAGTCGGCCGTGTCGGGGAACGACGGCCCCTTGATGCAGATCGAGAACGTCTTGTCCTCGTTCGGCGTGGTCCCGTTCCAGTCGACGACCTTCTTCACCGACAGCGAGCCGAGCTTGCGGGTATTCGTGACGTTGGCCGACACCGTGCCGCCGTCGTCAGGAACCGTCGCCTGCGCGTCGCCGGTCTTCGTCCATTCGGAGCCGAGCCCGGCTTCGGTGATGGTGTAGCTGCCCGGGATCAGGTCCGTCCACGTCTGCTCGAGACCGTCGGGCGACGTGAACGTCTTGCAGTTCGCCGTCTCGAACGACGGCCCGGTGATGCAGACCGAGAACTCCTGGCCGTCGACCGGGTCGACACCGTTCCACGCGACGTGCTTGGTCACGTGCAGCGAGCCGAGCTTCCGGGTGTTGGCGATGACGGGCACGTTCTCGGCCTGGCCGCCGTTGCTGGGCACGACGATCGTGTCCGACGGGCTACCGGAAACCGTCCACGTTGTCCCGACGCCGGCCTCGGACGCGGTGTAGGCACCCGGGATCAGGTTCGACCACGTGAGCGTGCCACCGTCGGCACCAACGCTTTGACAGTTCGGCTCGTCGGGATACGACGGACCGCTGATGCAGATCGAGAACGTCTGATCCTGGTCCGGCGTGACGCCGTTCCAGTCAACCGACTTGGTTACCTGCAACGAACCGAGCTTGCGGGTGTTCGTGATGACCGGCACCAACTCGGCCGTCGAGCCGTCCGCCGGCACGGTCATGCTCGCCGTCGGGCTGCCGCCGACGTTCCAGCTCGCACCCGGGTCGGACTCGGACGCGGTGTACGCACCGGGTACGAGATGCGACCACGTCAGCGTGCCACCGTCGGCACCGATCGTCTTGCAGTCGGGTTGGTCAGGGAATGACGGCCCGCTGATGCAGATCGAGAACGACTGATCCTGGTCCGGCGTGACGCCGTTCCAGTCGACCGACTTCGTCACCTGCAACGAACCCAGTCGGCGGGTGTTCGTGATCACCGGCACGAGCGATGCGGCACCGCCGTCGCTGGGCACGGTAATCGTGCCGGTCGGGCTGCCGGCTACCGACCAATTGACACCCGGGCTCGTCTCGGTCGCGGTGTAGGCGCCGGGGATGAGGTCGGACCACGTGAGCGTGCCGCCGTCCTTGCCCACGGACTTGCAGTTGGCGTCCACCGGATACGACGGGCCGGTGATGCAGACCTCGAAGGTCTGGTTGTCGTCTGGGGTGACCCCGTTCCACTCGACCTGTTTCGTCACGCTCAGCGACCCGTGCTTGCGGGTGTTACTGATCACCGGCACCAGTTGTGCCGTCGAGCCGTCAGTCGGAACGGTGATCGTCGCCGTTGGGCTGCCAACGACCTTCCAGCTCGCGCCCGGATTCGTCTCGGTGGCGGTATAGGCGCCCGGGATCAGATCGGACCACGTCAGCGTGCCGCCGTCGAAGTCGATCGTCTTGCAGTTGCCGTTCGGATACGACGGGCCGGTGATGCAGATCTCGAACGTCTTCGCATGGTCCGGCGTGACGCCGTTCCAGTCGACCGACTTCGTCACCTGCAACGAGCCGTGCTTGCGTGTATTCGTGATCGTCGGCTTGTTCTCCGCCAGCCCACCATCGCTCGGCACCGTGATGACACCGGTCGGACTACCGGCCACCGACCAGCTCGAGCCCGGATTGGTCTCGGTCGCGGTGTAGGCGCCCGGGATCAGATCGGACCACGTCAACGTGGCGCCGTCGAAGTCCGCCGTCTTGCAGTTGCCGTTCGGATACGACGGACCGGTGATGCAGATCTCGAACGTCTTGGACTGATCGGGCGTCACGCCGTTCCAGTCGACGCTCTTCGTCACCTTCAACGAACCGTGCTTGCGCGTGTTGGTGATCGTCGGTTTGTTGGTCGCAAGACCGCCGAGGGCGGGCACGGTGATGACGCCCGTCGGGCTACCGCTCACGCTCCACGATGACCCGGGACCCGTCTCGGTTGCCGTGTAGTCGCCGGGGGTGAGGTCGTTCCACGTCAGGGTGCCGCCGTTGAAGCCGACGGTCTGGCAGTTGCCCTGCGGATACGACGGACCGGTGATGCAGATCTCGAACGTCTTGGACTGATCGGGCGTCACGCCGTTCCAGTCGACGCTCTTCGTCACCTTCAACGAACCCTTCGGCTGTGCACACGCACCCGGCAACTCGACCGTGGCTGAGCCCGTCACGTCCTGCGGACCGGGGGACGGCCACCTCCCGTGCACCGTGAGCGTGACGGAACCACTCGTCGTCGACGGCAGAGTGGTCGAGCCGTTGATCGTCGAGCCGGCCAGCGGTTGCGGCGGTGCCGTCATGCCCGCCGAAATGCCGACGAGCGTTCCCTGGCTGACCACCGCCGACAACAGCGTCATCGTGCGGTTGGTCCCGCTCACGGTCTCGGAGTTCTGGACGTGCCAGGAGACCACCACCGTCTGGCCGTCAGGCGAACAGGCGACCTCTCCACTGACGATTGGATGATGCGCCGATGCCGGACTCACGAGCGTGACGAGCGCCACGAGCACGAGTCCGACAACGACACCAACTTGGGCGACACGAAAGCGAAGTGACATGTCCTACTCATCGAACGCCATCGCTCAACGGCCCCCAACGCAGCCGCAATTCCCAAGAAAATGAGAGTTGGGTTTAGATCACCGAGGCGACTTCGGCGAAGTGGCAGGCGACGCGTTGACCGCCGTTCTCAGCGCCCCCGCGAACGACCAACGGCGGCTCAACTTCGGCGCAAATGTCCTGCGCTTTCCAGCAGCGCGTACGGAACCGGCACCCCGACGGGGGGTTGACCGGCGACGGCGGGTCGCCCTGCAACACGATGCGGTTGCGCTTTCGTTCCTTCACCGGGTCGGGAACCGGAACAGCAGACAACAGCGCCTGCGTGTAGGGATGCATCGGCGCGTCGTACACGTTGGCGCGCGTACCGATCTCCACGATCTTGCCGAGGTACATCACCGCCACGTCGTCGCACACGTGGCGCACGACGGACAGATCGTGTGCGATGAACACATAGGCGAGCCCTAGGCGGTCCTGGATGTCTTCTAGCAGGTTGACGACGCCCGCCTGAATCGACACGTCGAGGGCGGACACGGGCTCGTCGAGCACCAGCAGATCGGGGTCGAGCGAGAGCGTGCGGGCGATGCCGATGCGCTGGCGCTGCCCGCCGGAGAACTCGTGCGGATAGCGGTTGGCGAACTCAGGCTTCAGGTGGCACAACTCCATCAACTCGTGCACCCGGGTGCGGCGGGCGTCCTTCGCCGTGCCGTGGATCTTCATCGGTTCTTCGATGATGGACTGCACCGTCATGCGCGGGTTGAGCGACGCGTACGGGTCCTGGAAGACGATCTGCATCTTCTGGCGCAGCGGCCGCATGGCGCGGTTGGACCGCCCGACGACTTCTTGACCTTCGAACTTCACCGAGCCCGACGTCGCCGGGATCAGGCCGAGCACGACGCGGCCCGTCGTCGACTTCCCGCATCCCGACTCGCCGACCAGGCCGAGCGTCTCGCCCCGGGCGACCGAGAACGACACGCCGGCGACGGCGCTCACCTTCGCCACCTCGCGCTGCAAGAGACCGCCGCGGATGGAGAAGTCCTTCACGAGGTCGGTCACCTCGAGGACCGGCTGGGCGTCGGTCACAGCTTCTCGACACTCCCCTCGTCGTGCGCGTCGGCCGCGAGATCCGTCGTCGACAGCTCGGGCAACTCGAGCGCGAAGTGACACGCAGAGCGGTGACGCTCCTCGACCGACAGCAATTCAGGACGCTCCGTGGCACACGGCGATGGCAGGCGGGCGTCTTCGCAGCGCGGATGGAAGGCGCAACCGGTCGGGATCGTCATCAGCGACGGAGGCTGGCCGCGGATCCGGTTGAGCCGCGCCAGGCGCGAGCCGTCGACGCGCGGCAACGACGCCAGCAACCCCCGCGTGTAGGGATGCCGGGGGTTGTAGAAGAGTTGGTCGACGTTGGCCAGTTCGGCCTCGCGCCCGGCGTACATGACGAGCACGCGGTCGGCGGTGCCGGCGACGACACCGAGGTCGTGGGTGATCAGAATGACGCTCGACTTCGTGCGGTCCTGGATCCGCTCGAAGACCTCGAGTACCTGCGCCTGAATCGTCACGTCGAGGGCGGTCGTCGGCTCATCCGCGATGAGGACGGACGGCTCGTTGGCGATCGCCATGGCGATCATCGCCCGCTGGCGCATGCCGCCGGAGAATTCGTGCGGGTACTGGTCGATGCGCCGGTCGGGGTTCGGGATGCCGACGGTGTCGAGCAGGTGCATGACACGCTCACGCACGTCTTTGTGCGACAACTCATGGTGCACCTGGATGGCTTCGGCGATCTGGCTGCCGACGGTGAACACCGGGTTGAGCGCGGTGAGCGCGTCCTGGAACACCATGGCGATCTCCTCGCCGCGGATCGGGCGCAACTCGTTCTCGGTGAGGCCCATGAGCTCGCGCCCGTGCAGCTTGATACTGCCGCTCACCTTGGCGTTCTTCGGGAGCAGGCCGAGAACCGCCATCGACGTGACGCTCTTACCCGACCCCGACTCGCCCACGATGCCGAGGGTCTCGTTGGCCCGCACGCCGAACGTGAGCCCGCCCACGGCGTGCACGTCGCCGTCGTCGGTGGGGAACGTGACGACGAGGTCCGTGACCTCCAGCACGAGGGGCTCGGGCTTGGGTGTGCGGAACGTCACCGCGAACTCTGCGGGTCGAAGGCGTCGCGCAAGCCGTCGCCCAGGAAGTTCACGCACAGCACCGTCAGGAGGATCATGAGCCCCGGGAAGTAGAGCAGGTGCGTGTGCACGGAGAAGTTCCCCTCGGCTGACGACAGCATGTGCCCCCACGACTCGTCCGGAATCTGGATGCCGAAGCCGAGGAACGACAGCGTCGACTCGGTGATGATGGCGCCGGCGATCGCCAGGGTGGCGTTGACGAGAATGGGTCCGATGCAGTTGGGCAGGATGTGGCGCACGATGATGCGCGGACTCGACGCCCCGGCGGCTCGGGCGGCCTCGACGAACTCCTTCTCCTTGATCGACAGCACCTGGCCGCGCACGATGCGCGCCACGTACATCCAGCCGAGCGCGGCGAGCACGACGATGATCCAGTTCACCGAATGGCCGAACTTCTTCAGTGCGATGGCGAGCACGGCGATCTGGGGAACGACGAGGAACAGGTCCGTGGCGCGCATGAGGAACTGGTCCCACACCGCGCCGTAGTAACCGGCAACCGCACCGACGACGGTGCCGACGACGGTGGAGATCAGGGCGACGGCGAGCCCGATCTTGAGCGACACCTGGCCGGCGTAGAGCAGCGTCGTGAGCTGATCGATGCCGAGGTTGTCCGTGCCGAACCAGTGCTTGCCGTTGGGGCCGACGGGACCGAGCAGCAGGTCCTGCTTGCCCTTGGGATACGGCGCGATCCAGTGCGCCCCGAAGCACAGCAGGATCAACACGATCAACACGACGAGGCTGACCACCGCCACGCGGTGATGGAAGAAGCGGCGGCGAATGAGCTGCCACTGCGTGCGCGCCTCCGGTTCGAGGTCGACCACCTCCATTTCGGAGGACGGAGCGATCGTCACGACAGCCGTATCCGCGGGTCGAGGACGCCGTAGAGCAGGTCGGCGACGAGGTTGAAGAAGATGATGATTACGGCGGCCACCAGCATCCACGCCTCGAGGATGTAGGCGTCGCCTTGCTGCAGCGCCGAGAAGAACAGCCGACCCATCCCGCCGATGGAGAAGATCGACTCGGTGATGATCAGCCCGCCGAACAGCGCCCCGAAGTCGAGGGCGACGACGGTGACGAACGGGATGAGCGCGTTGCGCAGTGCGTGCTTCAACACGACGGTGCGCGCCGGCAGCCCTTTTGCTTTCGCCGTGCGGACGTAGTCGGCGTTGAGGGCGTCGAGCATCGATGCCCGCTCGTAGCGACTCCACGACGCCACGATCTGCACGCACAACGTGGCGATGGGCAACGGGAGATGCTTCAGGTAGTCGAGGTTGACGCCGTGGCCTTCCCCGGTGTGCAGCCCGAGCGACAACAGCCAGTGGTGTTGCACGGCGAAGAACTGGATGGCGATGAGGCCGAACCAGAACGGGGGCATGGCGATGCCGATGTAGGACAGACCGGTGAACGTGTAGTCCAGCGCGGAGTACTGCCGCACAGCCGAGTAGACGCCCACTCCGAGGGCGATGACGCACGACACGGCGGCGCCGATCAGGATCAGTTGGAGCGTGTTGCCCATCGACCGCTTGATGGCCGACGTCACGTTCTCGCGGGTTATCTCGCTCTTGCCGAAGTCGCCGTGGGAGGCGCCTTTGAGCCAACGCCCGTACTGGACCACGAGCGGGTCGTCGAGCCCGAGCCGATGCCGCTCGCGGATCCGCACCTGCGGATCGCGCGAGGCGGCGAGTCGGGCTGTGGGGTCGAACGTCGTGCGCACGAAGGCGAACAACAGAAACGACGCCAGGAGCAGAACGGGGATCGAGTAGGCAACCCGTCGGACCGAATAGGTCAGCAACCCGATCCCCTGTTCGCTAGCTCTTGACGCCCCAAGTATTCATGTTCCAGAACGGACCCTGAAGGGCGTTGTCCTCGACGTGGCCGACGATCTTCGTCGAGTCCCACAGCAGAATCGTAGGCAGCGGGTCGATCGGGATGCTGATGACGTTGTCGGCCGAGATCTTGCTCGCGGCCTTGCCCGCCGCCGCAAGGTCGCTGTCGTTCAACGCCTGGTCGGTCTTGGTGAGTTGCTCGTCGAGGCTCGGGATGTTCGTGCGGGTGTAGTTGTTGCCGCCGGACTGCCCGATCGGGCTCATGTTCTTCGAGCAGAACAGGTTGCACGTGCTCGCCTGCAGCGACGTGAGCACCTGGGCGTAGATGGCGGCCTGGAAGTCGCCCTTGGGGAGCGCCTGTCCGAAGAGGTCGCCCGCCTTCAGGTTGTCGACCTGCATGTCCATACCGGCGGCCTTGAACTGCGTCTGCAGAATCTGCTCCGTGGTCTCACGTCGCTTGTTGCCGGCCGTAGTGCGCACCTTGAACGAGAGCTTCTGGCCGTTCTTGGCCCAGATGCCGTCGCTGCCCTTAGCCCAGCCGTCGGCGGTCAGCAGCGAGTTCACCTTGTCGAGGTTGAGCGTGTACTTCGCGTACGCCTGGGCGTCGGTGAACTCGTTCACGATCGGACCATTCAGGTCTTGCAGTGGTTGCTTCACGCCGAGGCCGCCGAAGAGTCGCTGGACGATCGCGGCGCGGTCGAGCGCGTAGGCCGCGGCCTGGCGCACCGCCACGTCGTTGAACGGGAACACGCCGTTGTTGAGCCACAGCGCCTCGAAGTTGCCCGTCTTGGACGCGATGTCCTTGCTGACGCCCGGCAGCCCCGCGTTGATCTGGTCAACCGCGTCGAGCTGCGGCTGCGGCCAGATCATCGACGTCTGCTTCGACTTGAACGCCGTGAACTCCGCCGACGTGTCGGCCTGGACCTTGAAGATCACCTTGTCGAGGTTCGGCTTGGGTCCCCAGTACTTCGGATTCGGCACCAGCGTGATGTGGTCGGTCTTGACCCAACCGGCGGCGCCGCCCTCCAACATCCACGGACCACCGGACCAGGCGTAGCCGTCCTTGGTCTCCGCGTCGCGGTCCTTGCCCTGGAGGATGTGGCTCGGCCAGATCCCGTAGTTGGCGGTGAAGAGGTTTTTCCAGTCCGAGAACGTCTTGCCCTGCTTGAAGGTGACGACGGCGGTGTGGGGATCGGAGTCGTCAACGCCCTGGATCAGGTCGTAGCCCGTCTTGTCGTACACGTCGGTGCCGTTGGCGATCTGATCCCACGTGTACTTGAAGTCCGACGACGAGATGGCGACGCCGTCGCTCCACACGGCCTTCGGGTTGATCTTGTACGTGATCTTCTGGACCGGCGAGGTCTCGAGCTTCGGCTCTTCGCTGAGCACGAGCGCGTTGTACTTGTACGAGTAGTTGCCCGACGAGTCGCGCGGGAAGACGAAGGCGGACGGAATCGTCTGCTCCTTCACCATGTAGTCGCCCCACGTCGATCCCGAACAACTCGCGATGAAGTCCAGGCAGTCAGGCTCTTGTTCGGCACCGATGACGAGGGTGCCGCCCTTGGGAACGTTGGCGTTCGTGGTGGTCGTGGCGGCGTTGTTCTTGTTGTTGTTGCCGCATGCCGTCGCGAACATCGCAATGCTCGCCAGTAGGGCAACGGGTACGACGCTGCGTGCTCTCACGCGGGTCCTCCTAATGTCGTGGTAACCAGGACGTGCTACCCACTCACACAGAATCTCTAACGCGTCCAGTGCCATTTAGCAACGTTCCATGCGGGACCGTTGACGTCGAACCCGTTCTCGGTGACGCCATCGAGGCCGTCGCGCACGGCGGCGACCGGCACTTCCCGCCACAGCGGTAGGTCATAGGCCTGGTCGACCAGTTCGGCCCGCAACGACCTCGCGGCGCCGGCGTCGCCGCTGTCGGCCGCTTGAGCGAGCGTGGCGTCGACGGTGGCGTAACGGCACGCCCAGCACACCGCCGGCAGCGTCGGTTCCAAGCGGAACAACACGTCGTAGTCGGCGGCGGCGTAGGAGCCGAGGACGCGGTCGAAGTCGGCAGCGCGCACGTCGAAGTCGAAGCCGGCTTTGTGCGCCGTGCGTTGCATCGCGTGCAGCAGCACGCCGGCCGGCGCCGACTCGTCCGGAAGGGCGAACGCCGGCGTTGTCTTGAACTCCGGCGTGGCCGCGTCGGCGGACGTAGCCGGCCCGAGCGAGGCGGCTTCGTCGTGCAGGAGCACGTCGGTGAAGCGCGGCCCGTTGGCGTAATGGAAGAGGAACCGGCGCTGCGCCAGGTCGAGGCGCGTCGGGTTGGCGACGAACGCCGCGGTCCAGCCGCCTTTGGCCGCGTTGCCCTCGATGACGTGGGCGCCCTTGATCCGCTCGAGGCGCGCCGTGCGACCGGTGAACGCCGGCGGCGCGATCACGTCGAGGTCGCCGCGTTCCAGCAAGCGCGCCGCGATCTCGGCGTCGGGCGTCAGCACGAGATGCACCTCTGAGATCGCGGGCGGGCTACCGAAGTACGTGGCGTTGGCGACGAGCACGGTCTCGAGACCGGGCGTGACCGTCTGCACCTTGTACGGCCCGCCGTAGACGCCATCCGCCGGAGGGGTGACGGTGTCGAGGCCCGACCACAGCCGGCGCCACCCGGGTAGCGGCCGGAAGAAGTGCACGACGATCGTGCCGTCTCGTGTTGGGTCGTCGACGGCGCTGACGAAGCGGCCGTCGATACTGCGGCGCAGGTCGGCGGCCGTGATCGGCGAACCGTCGGACCATTTCGCCGGCCGGAGTCGGAAGCGGGCGCTCGTCGCTCCGGAATCCGTCTTGTCGGTGCCGGCCTTCACCAGGCTCGGCGCCCACCGGCCGGCGGGCGTCGCCTTGAACAACTGCGGGTAGACGAGTTCCCGCACCCCCACGCCGCCGTAGGTAGCGGCCTTCGGGTCGGGCGCGGTCCACACGCCGATGCGGACGGGCTTGCTCGCGGCCGTCGTGCTCGTCGACGAGGCGCCATGTTTGCCCGAAGACCCGGTGCAGGCGCCGAGGCCCAGCGCCACAAGAAGTGCCAGCGCGACGAGCGCGCGGCGGGCGGGCACCGCGCTACTGCATACGGAGGGCGAGGATGAGCGTGGTGAAGCCGAACGCAAGCGCCGCCGCCACCGTGATGCGGTCGAGGTTGCGCTCGACCACGGTGGAACCCGCGGCGACTGAACCCATCCCGCCGAACATGTCGGACAGGCCGCCGCCGCGGCCGCTGTGGAGCAGGATCAGCACGATCAGCAGCAGCGACACGATGACGTGGATCACGATGATCCCCGCGGTCAGGGTCAGGAGGTTGACGGCCAGCACGGGCGGAGAGATTAGTAGCTGACGATGGCGGCGAAGTCATCGGGGTCGAGGCTGGCCCCACCCACGAGCGCGCCGTCGATGTCCGGGCACGCCATCAGTTCTTTGATGTTGCCCGGCTTCACCGACCCGCCGTACTGCACCCGCACACCGGCCGCCGCCTCGGCACCGGCCACTTCGGCCACCACCGTGCGCACGACCTTGCACATCGCCTGGGCATCCTCGGAGGTGGCCGTCTGCCCGGTACCGATCGCCCAGATCGGTTCGTAGGCGATGACGAGGCGCGCGACGTCGGCCGGCGACACCCCGGCGAGGCCGGCGCGCACCTGCCCGTCGACCTTGGCCTCGGCGTTGCCCGCTTCGCGCTCTTCGAGTGTTTCGCCGCAGCACATGATCGGCGTCATGCCGTGCTTGAGTATCGACTTCACCTTGAGGTTGACCATCTCGTCGGTCTCACCGAAGAGTTCACGGCGCTCCGAGTGACCGCAGATGACGAGCTGCACGTTGAGCTTGGCGAGGAACTGCGGGCTGACCTCACCGGTGAAGGCGCCCCTGTCCTCCCAGTGGCAGTGCTGGGCGCCGAGCAGGATGCTCATGTTGTCGACGTCGATCAGCGTTTGCAGGGCGCGCAGGTCGGTGAAGGGTGGGTGGACCGACACGTCGACGTTCTTGTAGACGTCGGTGTCGAGGCGGAAGTTGAGCTTCTGGATGACCCGGATCGCTTCGAGGTGATCGTGGTGCATCTTCCAGTTGCCGCTGATGAGGGGTTTGCGGGCGTCAGGCATGCGGGTGCACTCCATTCCTCAGTGCCTTCAACCCGGGCAGGTCGCCCTGCTCGATCAGTTCGAGCGAGGCACCGCCGCCCGTCGAGATGTGGTCGATGTACTTGGCGAGGCCGAACTGGGCAACAGCCGCCGCCGAGTCGCCGCCACCGATGACGGTGAAGGCGCGCTCGGCATCGGCGCACGCCTGCGCCACCGCGCGCGTGCCCATAGCGAAGCGTTCGTCCTCGAACACGCCCATCGGCCCGTTCCACAACACCGTGCGGGCCGACGCGACGACGTCGGCGAAGATCGCGCCGCTGTAGGGACCGATGTCCATGCCCTTCCAGCCGTCGGGCAGGTCGACGCCGAGCGTCGCCGTCTGCGTGCCGTCGGGGCTCAGCGCGATCACGTCTTCGGGCAACACGATGTTCTGGCCCGACGCCAGCAACTGCTTGCACGTCTCGATCTGCTCGGGCTGGAGCAGGGAGTCGCCGACCTTGTGACCCTGCGCGGCGAGGAAGGTGAAGCACATGCCGCCGCCGATGACGAGCGTGTCGACCTTGGCGAGCAGCGCGTTGATGACGCCGAGCTTGTCGCTGACCTTCGACCCGCCGAGGATGGCGACGAACGGCTTGGCCGGCTTGTCGAGCAGGCCACCGAGCACGTCGACCTCCTTCGCCAGCAGGCGACCAGCGGCGCTCGGCAGGAACCTGGGCGGTCCGACGATGCTGGCGTGCGCGCGATGCGACGCGCCGAACGCGTCGTTCACGTAGGCGTCCATGCCGTCGATCAGCGTGTCGACGAACGCCGGGTCGTTGCCCTCCTCGCCGGCGTCGAACCGCAAGTTCTCGAGCAGCTTCACGTCGGGCGCCAACTCCTTGAGCCGCGCCCGCACCGGCGCGACGGAATACTTCGGGTCGGGCAGACCCTTGGGGCGGCCGAAGTGGGTGCAGGCGGTGACATCGGCGCCGTGCTGCGTCAGGTAGGTGAGGGTGGGCAGCGCGGCGCGGATGCGCAGGTCGTCAGTGATGACGCCGTCGTGCACGGGCACGTTGAAGTCGCATCGGACGAGCACGCGCCGGCCCGATACGTCCCCAAGGTCTTCGAGGACGGGAACCCCGTCCGCCGGATTCACGGCTGCTACTTGCCGGCGGTGATGCGCACCAGGTCGACGAGGCGGTTGGAGTAACCCCACTCGTTGTCGTACCAGCCGAGGACCTTCACGAGGTTGCCCATCACCATGGTGAGGGGGGCGTCGAAGGTGCAGCTGGCGGGCGACCCGACGATGTCGGAGCTGACGATCGGCTCCTCGCTGTAGACGAGGACGTTGGCCAGCGGGCCCTTGTCGGCGGCGACGCGGAAGGCGTCGTTCACCTCTTCCTTGGTGACGTCGCGGTTGAGGATGGCGGTGAAGTCGGTGATCGAACCGTCGGGCACGGGCACGCGCAGCGACGTGCCGTCGAGCTTGCCCTTCATCGCTTCGAGGACGAGGGCGGTGGCGCGGGCGGCGCCGGTCGAACTCGGGATGATGTTGACGGCAGCGGCGCGGGCTTCACGCAGGTCCTTGCTCGGACCGTCGACGAGCGCTTGCGTGCCGGTATAGGCGTGAACGGTCGTCATGAGGCCGCGCTCGACGCCGAACGCGTCGTCGAGCACCTTCACCATCGGCACGAAGCAGTTGGTGGTGCACGACGCGTTCGAGATGACCTTGTGGGTGTTGCGGTCGAACGTGTCGTCGTTGACGCCGACCACGAACGTGGCGTCGGCGCCGGCGCTCGGGGCGCTGACGATGACGAGGGGCGCGCCGCCTTCGAGGTGGGCCGCCGCCTGCTCACGCGAGCTGAACACGCCGGTCGACTCGATGACGACGTCGACGCCGAGGTCGCCCCACGGAATCTTCGCGGGGTCGCGCTCGCCGAGGATCTTGAGGGTCTCGCCGTTGAGCTTGATGCCCTCGTCGACGACCTCGACTTCGGCGCCTTCCCAGCGACCGAGCACGGTGTCGTGCGTCAGCAGGTGCGCGGCGAGATTCGTCGGCGTGAACGGGTCGTTGGCGGCCACGAACTCGAAGTCGGCGCCCGTCTGCTTGGCCGCCCGGAAGAAGTTGCGGCCGATGCGGCCGAACCCGTTGATGCCGACACGAATTGCCATATCTGTTCGAACTCCTTGGAGTGGTTGTCTGTTCCTATCCGACCAGATCGGCGAGGGCCTTCGCCAGTTGGGCGGGGTCATGGGCCGGTACGTCGAAGCGGGCGAGGGGTTTGCGGACGAGGTGCAGGTGGGGCGGCAGGGGCCCGTCGGCCATCGTGGTGTTCTCGTCGACCACCACCACGTCGGGGTTGACACCGTGGTCGGCGAGGGCGCCGATGTGGTCAGCGAGCGTCAGGCCCGCCGTGCTGCGCACCCCGCGCAGGTTCGCCACGAAAATCGTGCGCGCCGCCGCGGTGTGCAGGGCCTGGTGGATGTCGGGGACGGCGAGGACGGCCAGCACGCTGGTGTGCAGCGAGCCCGGGCCGATGACGATCTGGTCGGCCGCGGCGATGGCGTCGATCACCGCGGTGGGCGCGTAGGGCGTCGGGGGGTCGAGCCGCACGCTGCGGATCGACTGGGCGTGGTCGACTTCGACCTGGCCGCGCACTTCGGTGCCGTCGGCGAGGTCGGCCACGAGGTCGACGGGTTCGACGGTGGCCGGCAGGACGTCGCCGTGAGCGCCGAGGAGACGGGCGGTCTCGGCGAGGGCGGCCACGAAGTTGCCCGTCGCCGCGGTCAGCCCGGCGATGACGAGGTTGCCGAGCGGGTGGCCGTCGAGGTCGCCGGCGTCGAAGCGGTGCTCGAAGGCGCGGGCGAACAGCGACTCGTCGTCGGCGAGGGCGTGCAGGCAGTGACGCAGGTCGCCCGGCGCCGGGATGCCGAGGTCGTGACGGAGGCGGCCGCTGCTCCCCCCGTCGTCGGCGACGGAGACGACCGCGGTGATCCGGCCGGCATACGCCCGCGCCGCCCGCAGCGTGGTGGCGAGGCCGTGACCGCCGCCGAGGGCGACGACGTGCGGGCCGTCGGGGCGCTCGTCTTCAGTACGCGTCATGTCTTCTTCGAGACGTCGCGGTGGCTGATGTTGGCGTCGTAGCCGTGCGCCTCGATCATCTCGTGGAGTGCGTTGGCGATGGCGACCGAGCGGTGGCGCCCGCCGGTGCAGCCGACCGCGATGGTGAGGTACGCCTTGCCTTCCTCGACGTAGGCCGGCAGGAGGAGTTCCAAGAGATCGTCGATCTTCTCGAGGAACTCCTTGGCGGCGGGTTGGCCGAGGACGTAGTCGCGCACGTCGACGTCGAGGCCCGTGTGGGGGCGCAACTCGGGGATCCAGTGCGGGTTCGGGAGGAAGCGGCAGTCGAACACGAGGTCGGCGTCGCGGGGCAAGCCGTGGGAGTACCCGAAGGAGACGACGGCGATGCGCAGTCCGACCTCGGGTCGGGAGTGGTCGCTGAAGAGGTCGAGGATGCGGTCGCGCAGCTGGTGGACGTTGAGCTCGCTGGTGTCGACAACCACGTCGGCCAGCTGGCGGACCGGCGCCAGCAGCGCCCGCTCGACGGCGATGGCGCCTTCGACGCCTTCACCCTCGATCGGGTGTCGCCGTCTCGTGCCTTCGTACCGGCGGACGAGCACGTCGTCGGCGGCGTCGAGGTAGAGGACGCGCACGGGGGTGCCGGTGGAGCGCAGGTCGCGGATGGCGTCGTCGAGCCCGCCGAGTTCGGTCCCGCTGCGGCCGACGACGAGCGCGATGCGGTCCGTCCCGCCCGGGCGGGCGACGAGGTCGACCACACGGCCGGCCAACTCCGGCGGCAGGTTGTCGACCACGAACCACCCGGCGTCTTCGAACACGGCAGCCGCCGTCGACCGCCCCGCCCCCGACATCCCTGCGACCACGACAAGTTCGCCCACTACATCCCAGTGTTACACCCCCCTGCTTTACTCACCGACAACCCCTTCCCCTCCGGGCCAGCGCACCGTCACAACTGCCCAAAGAGCGACCTCTTGCGAACTCTTTGGGCTCTGGCGGTCGCCTGGAGACCACAGATGCCCAAAGAGGTGGAGATGGATTGGGAGGCCGAGTCACGACTGCTCGCCATTGCGGCGATGCAGCTCGGGCTGTTCACGGTGACGCAGGCGCTCGATGCTGGCGTCAGTCGCAGAACGCTGCGGACGCGGATCGGGCAGGGCGCGTGGCGACGCTTTCGCCGCGGGGTGTTCGTGGTCGAGGGCCATCCGTCGACGCCCGCGCAGGCACACATGGCAGCAGTGTTGGCGACTGGTGTCGACGGCACGCGGTCATCGCATCGGGCTGGCGCCTGGCTCTGGGCCATGACGCCGTATGAGCAGACTCCGGAGGTCACGATCCCGGCCGATGTGCGGCTGCGCTGGAGGGACGTTCGGGTTCACCGCACGCAGACACCGTTGCTGCCAGCCGAGGTCCGCAAGGGCGTTCCGGTTACGACGGCGGCGGAAACGCTCCTCGACCTCGGAGCGGTGATGAGCCTGCAGAAGGTCCAACTCGCGCTCGATCGCGGGATCGCCAACCGGGTCGTGACGCCGATGTCGGCGCTGGCCGAGCTCGAACGCCGAGGCAAGATGGGAGTGCGCGGCACCGCCGCACTCCGCCATCTTCTCGACGATGCGGGCATCACCGGCAGCCATCCTCCGTCGGTGCTCGAAGCGAAGATGCGTCGCTTGATCGACAAAGCCGGCTTACCGCAGCCGCGGTGTGAACTCATCGTTGGCGAGCACGGCGAGTACAGGCTCGACTTCTCCTGGCCCGACCTCCTGTTGGCCGTTGAGGTCGAAGGTTGGCTGTACCACTCCTCGCTCGCCGCCTTTCAGGCGAACAAGACCCGACGGAACCGTCTCTCCGTCGCCGGCTACCTCATCGTCGAATACACCTGGGCGCACGTGACCCGGACGCCCGCCGGTGTCGTCGCCGAACTGAAGAAGGCGTACGCCGGGCGGGTGCGGGCTTACGCGGACGGTTTGTCGGCGCGCAGGTAGAGGAGGCGGGGGATGTCGGCGGCGTCGCGGTATTCGTCCGCGATGGCGAGGAAGCCGTCGGGTGGTGCGGGCTCGAGCATGCGGCCGAGGACGAGGCCGGCGTCGATGAGGGCGTTCACGTACACCGACAGCGGCCGGTGCACGAACGGCAGGTGCACGCCGGGGTGGATCTCCTCGACCGAGTGGTCCTCGACCAGGTACGGGCCGATGCGCCAGTACTGCTCGTCGAGGTCGACGTCGATCACCCAGCCCGAGCCCGGCGTCTGCAGCAGCGGGTGGTTGAGGAAGAAGCAGAACCGGCCGCCCGGCGCAAGGACGCGCGCGACTTCTTCGATCGCGGCGCGGGCGTTGTCGATGTGCTCGAACACGAGACAGGCGACAACGGCGTCGAAGGACGCGTCACGGAACGGCAGCGGTTCGGCGAAGGACCGCGCGTAGTGCGCTCCCCCGCCCCGCAACGCCGCCTCGACGATCTGCGAGCGCGTCGGATCGACGCCGACGGCGAGAGTCGCCCCGCAATCGGCGACCGCCAGCCGGGCGATCTGCCCCTCACCGCAGCCGACGTCGAGCACCCGGGCGCGCCCGGCCAGTTCGGCGCGCGCCAACGGCAGGATCTGCTCCTCGTACTCGGGGTCGGCGCCTTCGGTGAATCCCGACTGCCACCAGTCCGTCGCGCTTTCCCATAAGACGAGGCCTTCGTCGGATTCGTCGGGCACGCCGCCAATCTACGGTTCGGCCTCATTCCACCACGCCTTCCACCGATTGGAATCCGTGGCCGACCATGCTCGTTCGCGTCGCCTCGTGGCCGGCTCGACACTCGTGGCGGCGCTCGTTGCCGTCGCGCTGACGGTGGGCGTCGCCACTCCCCGGCACGCCGCGCACTTCTGCGCCGGCGGCGGCGCGGCGGGACCCATGGCGGCCACACCCAAAGCCGCAGTGCTCGCCTACGTCGGCGACTCAGCGAAGGACTGGGTGCGCCAAGACAACGGCAGCTTCGCGGGCGTTCGGTTTGCTCCGAAAGGCAACCCGTGTGGAGTGACCGTCGAGAAGACGGACGGTGGCTGGCGGGTCACCGAGAACGCTGGTCTCTAGCGAGACAAAACGGGAGTGTGTCAGGGAGCGTGGGGGGCCCGCCTGGCTCTTGTCGGCGCCAGCTCGAGGCACGCGACCAGAGCTTGGGCTGCGGCCGCGTGGGCTTGAGCCACGGCTGCCACCGCCATGACGTACTCGGGCTCATGGCCCCCGACGTGAAGGCTGTCGGCGTTGTCCGCGCACTCGGCGGCCGCCTCGACGTGGGCGAGAGCTAGCTCGATCATTGATTTCTTCGACAAGGGCACGTCTGACCCTACCGAGAGGGCTGACCGGCACGCGGCGGGATCTACGGTTCTGATCGTGGTCCACGAAACCTGCGACGCCTGTGGCTTCGACGGCGCCATGTACACCGACGCCGCGCTCGTCGAGGCCATCGCCGCGCTCGGGCCGCAGTGGCGCGCCCTGCTCGACTCCGCCGGCGATCACCTGCGTACCCGGCCCGCGCCCGAAGTGTGGTCGGCGCTGGAGTACGCGGCGCACAGCCGGGACATCACCGCCCTGCACGTCTTCGGCGTCGAGTTCGCGTTGAGCACCGAGAACGCCACGGTCCCGCCCATCGACGGCGACGCCATGATCGCCGAGGCGGCCGCCACCTACGGCGCCGCGGAGGTGGCCGACGTCGCGGCCGCCCTGGCGCGTGAGACCACGGCGCTGTCGGCGCTGGCGGCCGACAACATCGACAGCTGGGATCGCACCCTCACCGTCGGCGACGCCACCAACACCGTGCGCTGGATGCTCGAGCACGCGCTGCACGACTCGACCCATCACCTCGACGACGTCGCCCGCGGCCTCGCCGAGCTGCGCGCCCGCGCGTAGGCCGCGGCTACCCGCGCGGGTGCAGCTTGTCGTAGACGGCGTCGGCGACGGCGTCGGGCAGGAACGACAGCGCGCCCAGTTCCTCACGCGTGGCGTTCTGCACGGCGCGCACGCCGCCCATCACGTCGACGAGTCGCTTCTTGCGCGCCGGCCCGAGCCCGGCGATGTCGTCGAGCACCGACTTGGTCATGCGCTTGTTGCGCAACTGGCGGTGGTACTGGATGGCGAAGCGGTGCGCCTCGTCGCGCACGCGCTGCAACAGGTACAGCGCCTCGGACTGACGGGGAATGCGGATCGGCTCGCTCTGGCCGGGCACGAACACTTCCTCGAACTGCTTGGCCAGTGAGGCGACGGGGATCTCGTCGTCGAGGCCGAGTTCTTCGAGCACGCGCACGGCGACGCCCAACTGCCCCTTGCCCCCGTCGACCAGCAGTAGCTGGGGCGGATACGCGAACTTCTGCCCCTTCTCCAGCGGTCGGCGGCGCTCGGCCAGCAGCGCGTTGAAGCGACGGGTCAGCACCTCTTCCATCGCCGCGTAGTCGTCGTTCTGGCCGACCTGCTTCACCTTGAAGCGCCGGTACTCGGCTTTGCGCGGCAGGGCGTCTTCGAGCACCACCATCGAGCCGACGTAGTCGGATCCCTGGATGTGGCTCATGTCGAAGCATTCGATGCGCAGCGGCGACTCGGGCAGCTGCAAGTAGTCCTGCAACTGGTTGAGCGCCTCGGCCCGCGAGTTGTAGTCCGAGGCCCGCTTGATGCGGCTGCGCTGGAACTCGTCGGCCGCGTTGCGGGTGACGGTCTCCTGCAACGCCCGCTTGTCGCCGCGCTGGGGCACGCGAATGGTGACGGGTCCCTCGCGCAGCGCGCCGAGCCACGCGGTGTACAGGTCGGGGTCGTCGGGCATCGTGGGCACGAGCAACTGGCGCGGCACACCCAGCGGCGGCGGGTCGTAGTACAGCTGCTCGATCACGCGTCCGACGAGGTCACCCGGCGTGAGGTCTTCGACCTTGTCCACCATGATCCCCTTGCGCCCCACGACGCGCCCCCGCCGCACGTAGAACACCTGCACCGCCGCTTCGAGTTCGTCGTCCGCGATGCCGATCACGTCGAAATCCTCGGGCGTGGCCGTGACGATCTGCTGCTTGGCGATCGCCTTGTTGACCGCCGCGAGCCGGTCGCGCAGGCGGGCGGCGCGCTCGTACTCCTGCTTGTCGGAGGCTTCGAGCATCGCCAGCTCGAGACGCTTGGTGACGGGATCGGTGTCGCCGTCGAGGAACTGGATCAGCTCCTTGACCATGGTGGCGTACGCCTCGCCCGTAACCTCGCCGACGCACGGACCCGAGCACTGCTCGATGTGGAACAGCAGGCACGGCCGCCCCGAACGATGGTGGCGGGTGAACTTGTTGTCCGAACAGGTGCGGATCGGGAACGTGCGCAGCAGCAGGTCGAGCGTCTCGCGGATGGCGTAGGCCTGCCCGTAGGGACCGAAGTACTTCACGCCCTTGCGCCGGGCGCCGCGCATGACCATCGCCCGCGGCCACTCCTGGTCAAGCGTGATGGCGAGGTAGGGATACGACTTGTCGTCGCGCAGGCGCACGTTGAACCGCGGCTGGTAGCGCTGGATGAGCGAGAACTCGAGCAGCAGCGCCTCGACTTCGGTGTCGACCTGGATCCACTCGACCGACGTGGCCGCCCGCACCATCTGCGCCGTGCGGGGATGCATGAGCGCCGG
>DASZWD010000028.1 GCA_035546775.1 Acidimicrobiales bacterium | reverse complement strand
CATCGTGTTCTGCGGCGTGCACTTCATGGCCGAGTCCGCCGACATCCTCACCGCCGATCACCAGAAGGTGCTCCTCCCCGACCTCAACGCCGGCTGCTCGATGGCCGACATGGCCGACATCGACAGCGTCGAAGAGGCATGGGATGCCATCGCGGACGTGACCGACATCACCGCCGTCGTCCCGATCACCTACATGAACTCCTCCGCCGCCCTCAAGGCGTTCGTGGGGCGCAACGGCGGTGCGGTGTGCACGTCGTCGAACGCCCGCGCCGTCGTCACGTGGGCGCTGGCCCAGCACGGCCCCGCCACGAAGGTCCTCTTTTTCCCCGACCAGCACCTCGGGCGCAACACCGCCTTCCAGCTCGGCTACCCCGCCGAGTCGATGTGGCTGTGGAACCCCCGCTTCGAACTCGGCGGTCTCGACGAAGCCGCCGTCAAGGACGGCACGTTCCTGCTGTGGAAGGGCCACTGCTCGGTCCACCAGCGCTTCAGCACCGACCACATCGCGGCGTTCCGCCAGCAGCACCCCGACGGCATCGTGATCACGCATCCCGAGTGCGCCCACGAGGTGTGCGAGCTCGCCGACCAGGTCGGCTCGACCGACTTCATCATCAAGGCCGTCGCCGCCGCCCCCGAGGGATCGGTCATCGGTATCGGCACCGAAGTGCACCTCGTCGACCGCCTGGCGCGCGAGACGGTCGGCAAGACGGTGGTGTCGCTCGACCCGCTGGTGTGCCCGTGCTCGACGATGTTCCGCATCGACGCGCCGCACCTGGCGTGGGTGCTCGAAGAACTCGTGGCCGGCAACGTCGTCAACCAGATCACCGTTGACCCTGAGACGACCAAGTGGGCCAAGGTGGCGCTCGAGCGGATGCTGTCGATCGTCTGAGCCAACCGGCGAGGCAGAATGGCCGGATGGACCTTTCGGGCGCCACCATCCTGCTCACCGGCGGTACCGGCTCGTTCGGTAACGCGTTCGTCAGCCGCATCACCCAGCAGTGGCCCGACGCCGTCGTGCGCGTCTATTCGCGCGACGAGCTGAAGCAGTCGGAGATGCTGAAGCGCTTCGGTGATCAGCAGGTGCGCTACCTCATCGGCGATGTGCGCGACCGCGTCCGCACCACCCGCGCCGCGCAGGGGGTCGATCTCGTCGTGCACGCGGCGGCGATGAAGCAGGTGCCGGCGTGCGAATACAACCCGTCCGAAGCGGTGCAGACCAACGTCAACGGCACGCAGAACGTGATCGACGCCGCCATCGATGCCAAGGTGCCGCGCGTGGTGGCGCTGTCGACCGACAAGGCGGTCAATCCCGTCAACCTCTACGGCGCCACCAAGCTGTGCGCCGAGAAGATCGTCGTGCAGGGCAACGCCTACGCCACGCAGTCGGGCACGCGCCTGTCGTGCGTGCGCTACGGCAACGTGGTCGGCTCGCGCGGCTCGGTGGTGCCGCTGTTCCGCGAGCAGGCGAAGCAGGGCAAGCTCACGATCACCGACCTGCGCATGACGCGGTTCTGGATCACGCTCGACCAGGCCGTCGACCTCGTGCTGTACGCGGCGGACAACATGAGCGGCGGCGAGATCTTCATCCCGAAGATTCCGTCGATGCACATCGGCGATCTGGCCAAGGCGATGGCGCCCGATACCGAGCACGTTGTCACCGGCATCCGCCCGGGCGAGAAGCTGCACGAGCTGCTGCTCACCAGCGACGAGAGCCGCCACTCGATCGACGCCGGCGAGGTGTTCGTCGTGCTGCCCGAGCATCCGTGGTGGACCGAGGGCGACGCCTGGCCCGAGGGCGTGCCGCTCGACGGTGAGTTCGTGTACTCGAGTGAGACCAACGACCGCTGGCTCGGTCCCGACGAACTCAAGGCCATGCTGCCGTGATTCCCTACGGTCGCCAGTCGATCGACGACGACGACATCGCCGCGGTCGTCGCCGTCCTCAAGGGCGACTGGCTGACCCAGGGCCCCGCGGTGGCCGCGTTCGAAGACGCGCTGGCCGAGACGGTCGGCGCCCGGCACGCGGTGGCATTCAGCAACGGCACCGCCGCGCTGCACGGCGCGGTCGCGGCCGGTGGCCTGGGACCGGGTGACACCGTGGCCACCTCGCCGCTGTCGTTCGTGGCGAGCGCCAACTGCGCCCGCTTCGTCGGCGCCGGCGTGACCTTCGTCGACATCGACCCGGCGACCCTCAACCTCGACCCGGCGCGGGTCGGCGCCGTCGACGGACTCGTCGCCGTGCACTTCGCCGGACTGCCCGTCGACCTCGGCGCGCTCGCCACCCGGCCGCGGGTGATCATCGAGGACGCGGCGCAGGCCCTCGGCGCCATGACGCCCGACGGCCCCGTCGGCAACTGCGCCCGCTCGGACATGTGCGCCTTCTCGTTCCATCCGGTGAAGTCGATAACGACGGGCGAGGGCGGGGCCGTCACCACCAATTCCGACGAGCTCGCCGACGCCTTGCGCGCCTTCCGCACCCACGGAATCGTGAAACCGCCGAACGAAGAGCGCTGGCGCTACGAGGTGCCCACGCTCGGGTTCAACTACCGCCTCACCGACATGCAGGCGGCGCTGGGCACTTCCCAGCTGCGCAAGCTCGACCGGTTCGTCACCCGCCGCAACGCCCTCGCCGACCGCTACCGCACGTTGCTCGCCGACCTGCCCGTCGAGGTGCCGCCGGCGGCGCCCGCCGGCTGGCGCCACGCGTATCACCTGTTCCCGATTCGCGTGGACGACCGCCGCGGGGTGTACGACGCCATGCACGCGGCCGACATTGGGGTGCAGGTGCACTTCGTGCCGATATATCAACATGCGTTGTACGCCGCCGACGGCTTCGACCCGGCCGACTACCCCGCGACCGAAGCCGCGTACGCCCGGCTGCTCTCGCTGCCGCTGTATCCCGACCTCACCGAGGACGACCAGGACCGCGTGGTCCGCACGCTCGAGGAGGCGCTGTGACCAGTTTTGAGCAGTCCGGCAAGTGGTGGGAACGCGCCCAGCGCGTCATCCCCCTCGGCACGCAGACACTGTCCAAGAGCCCCACGCAGTTCGTGCAGGGCGTCAACCCGATCTACCTCCAACGCGGCGCCGGCGCGCACGTGTGGGACGTCGACGGCAACGAGTACGTCGACTACCCGATGGCGCTCGGCCCCGTCATCCTCGGCTACGCCGAACCCGACGTCGACGCCGCCATCAAGCGACAACTCGACGACGGCATCACCTTCACGCTCATGCACCCGCTCGAAGTCGAGGTGGCCGAGCGCATCGTGGCGATGTGTCCCGGCGTCGAAGCCGTGCGCTTTGCCAAGAGCGGGTCGGACGCGCTGAGCGCGGCGGTCCGCGGGGCGCGCGCCTGCACCGGGCGCGACCAGGTTCTTGTCGCCGGCTACCACGGGTGGCACGACTGGTACATCGGTACGACGACGCGCAACGGCGGCGTGCCCAAGGTTGTGCAGGCGCTCACGTCGACGTTCGCGTTCAACGACCTCGCCGATCTCGAACGCGTGCTGGCCGAGCATCGCGGCGAGGTGGCCGCCGTTATCGTCGAGCCCGCCGCGCTCGACCTGCCCGCACCCGGCTTCCTCGAAGGCGTCGTCGAGCTGGCGAAGGCGGCCGGCGCCATCTCGGTCTTCGACGAAGTCATCACGGGGTTCCGCCTCGCACCCGGCGGTGCGCGCGAGCGCTACGGCGTGACGCCCGACCTGTCGTGCTACGGCAAGGCGCTTGGCAACGGCATGCCGATCTCGGCGGTGGGCGGCACGTGGGACGTCATGCGCGTCTTCGAAGACGTGTTCTTCTCCGGTACGCACGGCGGCGAGGCGCTGTCGCTGGCGGCGGCGCGTGTCGTGCTCGACACCTTGGCCGACGGCAACGTGTTGCGCGCCATCGAGGCGCGGGGCAAGACGATGCTCGACGGCATCGCGGCGCGCATCGAGACGCACGGCCTCGGCGAGCGCGTGCGCGTCGGCGGCGAACCGCAGCGAGCGGTGGTGGCCTTCGCCGGCGACGATCACCTCGTCGTCAAGAGTTGGGTGCAGCAGTGCCTCGTCGAAAAGGGCGCCCTGTTCAACGGTTCGATGTTCATCTGCGCCCGCCACTCCGACGACGACATCGCCCGCGCCCTGCGCGGCTTCGACACCGCCTTCGCCGCGCTGGCCGACGGCGCCGACGTCGCTCCGTTGCTCAAAGGCCCGCCGGTGCAGCCCGTCTTCCGCACCCCGTGACGGACGCGAGCGTCCTGGTCATCGGCGCCGGCTCCGCGGGCGCGCGGCACGCACGCAACCTGGCCGCCGCGGGCGCGCGCGTCACGATCACCGACCCCGACGCGGCGCGGGCGGACGCGACGGGCTTCGCCACGATCCCCTTCGACCTCGATCGCCTCGGCGACCACGACGGCATCGTCGTGGCCAGCCCCACGACGTTCCACGCCGAGCAGGCAACAGCGGCGCTCGCCACGGGCGCACGCGTGCTGGTCGAAAAGCCGCTGGCAATGACGTCGGCCGAAGCCGCGCCCATCGTCGCCGCCGCGGATGGGCGCGTGATGGTGGGCTACAACCTGCGGCTGCACGCGCCGCTGGAGCAGCTGGCGGCGCTGCTGCGCGACGGGCGCGCCGGCACCGTCACGAGCGTGCGGTTGTGGTTCGGCAGCTGGCTGCCCGACTGGCGCCCGACCGTCGACTACCGCCAGACGTACTCGGCGCGCCGCGACCTCGGCGGCGGGGTGCTGCTCGACGCCATCCACGAACTCGACCTGCTGGTGTGGCTCGGCGGTGCCGGCGACTTCCGCGTCGTCGGTGCCGTCGTCGATCGCGTCGGCCCGCTGGAGATCGACGTGGAGGACACCGTGCGCGCCCTGCTGCGCCGCGACGACGGTGTCGTCGCCGAAGTGGCGCTCGACTACCTGAGTCGCCGGTATCGCCGCGGCGTCGAAGTGATCGGCGACGCAGCGACATTGCGCCTCGACTGGGCCCGCGGCGTGCTCGAGGTGGAGACGGCGGCGGGTGTCGACGCGTCGCCGGCGTCGGCCGATGTGACCGAGTCGTACGTGCGGCAGGCCGAGCGCTTCGTCGCCTTCGTGCGTGGCGACGCCGCGCCGCCGGTCGACGCGACTGAAGGGGCGCGGTCGGTGGCGTTGGCCGACGCGATCCGGGCGGCGGGATGAGCGTGCTGTGCGTCGTGCAGGCGCGCGCCGGCTCTACTCGCCTTCCCGGCAAGGTCCTCACCGACCTCGCGGGGCGCCCGATGCTGCGCTTCATGCTCGACCGCCTCGCCGGGCTCGCCGTCGACCACCTCGTGGTGGCGACGTCGGACACCCCGGCCGACGATCCCGTCGCCGCCGTCGCCGGGAGGGCCGGCGTCGCGGTGGTGCGCGGCTCGGAACACGACGTGCTGAGCCGCTACGCCCTCGCCCTCGGCGCCTACCCGGCGGAGCTGGTGGTGCGACTGACCGGCGACTGCCCGCTGGCGGACCCCGCGATCGTGCACGACGCGATCGCCTTGGCCCGCACCACCGGTGCCGACTACGTGTCGAACTCGCTGGTGCGCACGTTTCCCGACGGCCTCGACGTCGAAGTGCTCACGGCGGACGCACTCAGGGCCGCCAACGCCGAATCCGCCGATCCCAGCGAGCGCGAGCACGTCACGCCGTTCGTCTACCGCCGAACCAGCCGCTTCACGCTGCGCGCGCTGTGCAACGACCAACTGCTGGGCGACGAACGCTGGACGGTCGACACCGCAGACGACATTGCACGCGTGCGCGAGATCGTCGCCGCCCTCGACGACCCCGTGCACGCCGGCTGGCGGGACATCCTCGCCGTCGCCGGCCGCGCCTACCGGCCCGCTCCCGGCGCCGTGCACCTGCGGCCCGTCCCCCACGACGACGCGTCGACGCGCGCGTGGGTCGTCGAAGTCGACGGCGCTGACGTGGGAACAGTCGACCTCGCCGTCGTCGACGGCGTCGGCGCGGCGACGATCAGCGTCGATGCATCACGGCGAGCCGAGGTCGAAGCGAGCGTGCGCACCGCCCTGTTGGCCGATCAGCAGGTGACCGATCTGTCGTTCGTGGGCCTATCGCCTTAGTCGGCGACAACGTCCCACGACAGCGGCGTGCCCCGTGGCAAGGCCCGTGCGGCGTGGCGGCCGAGGACTTCGGGCAGGTGTTTCGGGGCAAGGCCGTTGCTGGGACGGATCGAGCGCACGTTGGCGGAGGTGAATTGTTCGCCGGCGGCGATGTCGGCGACGACGAACAACGAGCGCCGGAACGCGACGCTCGCCTTCTCGTGTTCGGACGGGCCGTAGGTCGGTGTGCCGAGGCTCGACTCGGCGTCGCGGATGGCGCGCACCATGGCAGCGAACTCGTCGGGTTCGAGCGAGAACGCCGCGTCGGCGGTCGGATCGTTGCGCGACAGCGTGATGTGCTTTTCGATCACGCAGGCGCCGAGCGCGATCGCGGTGATGGCCGCCGTGACACCGAGCGTGTGATCCGAGAACCCGATGGGCACGCCCCAGCGCTGCGCCATGTCGGGGATCGTGCGCAGGTTCATCTCGTCGAGCGACGCTGGGTACGCGCTGTTGCAGCGCAGCAACACGATGCCGCTCGCCTCGGCGCGACGCGCGGCAGCGACGGCTTCGTCGATCTCCTCGACCGTGGCCATGCCCGTCGACAGGATGAGCGGGCGCCCGGTAGCCGCCGCCAGCGAGATCAACTCGAGGTCGACGAGTTCGAACGAGGCGATCTTCATCGCCGGTGCGTCGAGGCGGTCGAGCAACTCGACCGCGGCGCGGTCGAAGGGCGAGGAGAACATGTCGACGCCGAGGTCGCGTGCCAGCGCGAACAGTTGCTCGTGCCATTCCCAGGGCGTGTGCGCTTCTTCGTACAGGTCGTGCAGCGTGCGGCCGGTCCACAGCGTGCCCTGGCCGACGCGGAAGATCTCGGCGTCGGAGTCGAGGGTCAGCGAGTCGGCGGTGTAGGTCTGCAGCTTGACGGCGTCGGCGCCGGCGTCAGCCGCCGCCCGCACGAGTTGCTCGGCCTGCGCCAAGCCGCCGCCGTGGTTGGCGGAGACCTCGGCGATGATGTAGCTCGGGTGACCGGGCCCGATCGGGCGGCCGGCGATCGTGATCTCTGCCATCGTCAACGCGCCCGAGCGTACCGGAGCCACGTCGCCTGCTCGTCGCTCCCCTC